>JASFFF010000026.1:0-15961 GCA_050124445.1 Desulfosarcina sp. | reverse complement strand
TTTTCCGCGCGTCCTTATCCCAGTAAGTAAACTGGATGCGGTCGAATTTGTAGCGAGCCATGGCAGGTGTCTAGGCGACCTCGACCGCCTTGAGCCATTCATGCTCTTCGAAGGTGTCGAAATCGAAATCTCCGCTGACGGCATTGCCATCATAGATCTGGCCGCCGATCAGGATATTGTCGGTGACGAACCCTTTGGCTGCCGCGCCCAGAGCACCGATACCGGTGGTCCCGATGGTCGGGTTGACCGTAAAGGCCCGGTTCAGAAAACCCCTTGAAAAAGTTTGAAACATGAACGCGTCGAGATAGACATCGAAGGCCAGGCGGCCCGCGGCGAACCCGGCCCGTTTGTCGAACAAGACCTGGGTCCAGTTTAAGACAGAGATATCGGTGGAGAAATTGTGGCTGTACCCGAAACCGGTGTTCAGGGCGGCGGCCCCGATTTCACCGCCCAACTGCGAGGGCGACAGATAGTTGCCAAGGTTGTTGCGGTTTTCCACACGCCATTCCAGACGGCCGGGATGGCTGGTGTCCCGTCCTAAGGCGACCCAACTGCCCTGGAAACGGTAGATTCCTCCGAAGGCGTCGTCATCGCCACTTGGGCTGTCATCGGCCACCTGATAAAGCCAATAAGCGCTCAACCCGAACGACACCCCATAATCGGTTTTAAGCCGACTTTTCCAGTTATCGTATGGCCGTAGCCAAGCTGGCTGCAGAAAGATAGACGTGCTCGATTCGGCGGTCTCCAATTTCTGTGTTACCCCCTCCGGGCCGGCTAAGTTAGTCAACTTGGAACCTGTTCCCTGGCTTTGATTGATTGAATCGGCCTGCTGAGCCATTAACGGAACAGCGCTCCACAGCGCAGATGACACAAACAACATCAGGGCCCATCGGATAAATACGCTTGTATGTCCCATAAACACTCTCAATTCTAAAACGTCGATGCCAGAGATCGACCGCAAACCCGCATTGGATTATCTATAGTGCCAGCCGCAACCTCAGCCCATATACCCACAAGCTGTTCTCGTCCGGATTAAGCGCCGGATCCTTGATGTATTGAATGGACGGCGTCACGGCCAGTTCACGGGTCAGCTGGTAGCGCCAGAACAGCTCTGTGGTGTACTGGTCGTCAACATCACCAAACGAGGCCGTGTTGGGTCTGCCCCAGTTGAATCCCAGGCCGATCACGCCGCGCATGGGCACCGGCTGATAGCCGACACCGACGGATATGGACCGTTCCAGCAGGCTGCCGCTGTCCTCGGTATAGCCGCCGCGCACAAAGGGCAGCCATTTGTCGCCGATCCATTTTTGCCAGGAGGCGTTTAAACCCCAGCCGTCGGGGGTGCCATTGACCCGCTCGTCGATATGCCAGAGGGTCACATGCAGATTGTCGAAGTAGATCTTATCCTGTCCCGGAGTAAAACCGATTTCGATGTATTTGAAAAAATCGCTGTCATCGACCACAGATTCGAAACCCTCGAAGGGATCCGTCGGATCCGAGTTGGCATCGGCAATACCTGCCTGCACATAAAGGCTTTTGGTGATCATGCCACCGGCGGCCGCACCCAGGGTGGCATCATTGGGCAGGTCCATGGATGCCGAACCGGTGGAGAAGACGAAGTTGTTGAAACCGGTCCAGGGGCTGGCCAGCAGGTAGACGTCCACAAAATCGGTCACGTCCAGAAACCCACCCACGGCCGCCCATTTGCCGCCGGCCAGATACTGTTTCCAGTACAGGTTGGTCAGGCGCGACTCCTGATTGCTGAAGGGCGGTTCGAAGATGCCGGCGTAGCCGCTTTCAAAGCCTAAGGCACTGGGAGGGATATCCGAGTATTTGTGGCGGTGCTCGACCTTCCAGTTAAGACTGCCCTTGTTAGGTCCACCGCGGTTGACCAGATCCCAGAAACCGAAAAAGCGGACCATGCCCCCGCTTGCATTGTCTTCACCGGGGCTGTCGCTCACCCCCATGAACAGGGCGCTGTAGTCGATGCTCCAGTTGAACCCGGTATTTTCGGCCACCCCGTCCCGCCAACCTCTCAGCGGTGCCAGGATTCGTGATTCATAAAGCGGGTTGGCCTTTTTATCCAGCACGATCTGGTTCTCCACCTGATCGGTGGATAGTCGGGGATTCAGATTGTCCTCGGGATTGGTATCCTCCGAGAGGGCCGCAGAAACAAGGTAGATCCAAGCGGTAAACAGATAGACGAGAAATCTTAGTTTCATGGTATGCATCACCTTTTACAGGCTGGTTTTTATTCCAATGACTTGTCGAGTAATCGACGGTATGCAACTTACGCGTTGCCTCTTTGCCTACAGTGTATTCTTATAGATCTTCCCGTCCTTCATGATCAGGTCGAAGTTCTCATCCGGATTTACCATTACTTCGATGTCTTCGAGAGGATTGCCGTCAACAAGTAACAGGTCCGCATAGGCGCCCTCCTGGATGACTCCCAACTCACCCTCCTGATAGGGATGGAGCTTGCCACTGAGCTTAAATAGGTCCGCGTTGTCTGAGGTAACCTGACGCAGGATTTCAAAGTTAGAGAAATATTTGGTTCGGGCCCTAAACTCCAGTGGTTGCTGTGCCTGCTTCTCAAGCGGTCCGAATAGATCGGTTCCCCAGGCGACCTTTACATTGTATTTTTTCGCCAGTTTCAGCACCAGCTCAGATTCTTCATTCACCTGACGCATCTTTGGCTCTGCAGGGGTTCCCACAATGCTCAAATCTTCGGGAGTCATCTGAAACAGGTAGGCCTGAGGCGACAGCCAGACTCCTTTTTCCGCCATCAACTTGAGGGTCTCTTTAGTCAGAAAAGGACCGTGTTCGATACTTTTCACGCCAGCCTCCACACACTGCTTTACTGCGGCGTCCGTATACGCATGTACTGCAACGTAGGTGCCCCAGTGTTCAGCCTCTGTCACGACCGCCTTCACTTCTTCGAAAGTGTATTGTGTTGTATGCAGTGGATCGAAATAGCTTGACACGCCGCCGCCAGCCATCACCTTAAGCTGCGTTGCACCGGTCCGAATCACCTCACGTGCGGCTTTCTGTACTTCTGGTACCCCGTCGGCTACGAAAGACCAGCCAAACAACGCCGACTTGTCCGGTATTCCTGTAAAATAAGGGGAAAGCTTGAACGAACTGGTTTCAAGGTCGCCATGCCCTGATGTCTGTGAGATAAATGCCCCCGAAGGAAGGATACGTGGTCCCTCTACAAGGCCCATGTCGATGGCGTCTTTTAGCCCTCCTGCAGGGCCACCAATATCACGGACGGTCGTGAACCCTCTGAGAAGCATTGCCTTGGCCCCGGCCACCGCCTGCGCTCCAACAAATGACCAGGGCTTTTCATAGATCGAGATGTGCGGATGGTCGTTGAGCATGAGGTGTACATGTGAATCCAGCAGCCCGGGCATCAGTGTACGCCCGCCTCCGTCTATCACCTTTACGCCAATTTTTTTTGTCTGCGTGTCGCTACTGCCGACGCTCTGAATCACATAGGTATTGATGCTCGTCGGAAATCCATTGATTTCTCTTGAAATTCCTGTCTCGACCTCCACCTCGTAGGTTCCGGAGGAGGGAATCTCCTTAGCCACTTTGTGGATCTTGTTCCCGACCACCAGTACATCCACAGCCTTAAGTTCGTTATCTGTTCCGTTGAATACTTTTACGTTCTTGAACAGAGTAACTTCTGAAGGTACTTTTTCCAGAGCATTGGGTGCCGCAGCCATGGCCTCTGGTGTGAAGGCCAACGCAAGTACAGCAATGGCCAACAGTACGCGAAAATCATGGTTGACAGTCATGTTTCTCTCCCTTTCTTTTGATTCGTTTTATTACCAGCGTACTGAAATTGCTTCGACTTTATTTCAGTCGACTTCCGGCTACCCCGCCTGTCACGCTCATCTTGATACAGCACTTGTTGCTGCTGAGGGTTTCTATAAAGCCCGGCGCTAACACCAGGCATTTTACCCCTAAGCGTGTACACGAACAGGCTGATGCCAATAAGGAGAACGCAGGTTGCTCCTGCCATTCTTAATCCCGTAAGGAAACGCTGTTGGTGCGTGTCATTCTTCGAAAGCCGGCTTTCAATGATACGGCGACCGAGAATTGCCGCGATCCCGATGGCCGAAAGTGTGATGGCCATGCCAAGCGAAATAGCGAACACCATCAGGACACTCATAAGCAAAAGATCATTGGCTAGTCCGTAAAGTAAAACCATCAACGCGCCGGTGCAGGGTACCGCTCCAATCGCCACGCTCAACAGTCCGCCAGCCCGCTTTGTGCGATGGGCGTGGCAGGAGCATCCGTGTTCATGATGCAGGTGGTTGTGTTTACTAGCGCCCCGGGTTGCACCGAAAAGCATGAAACCACCGATTACCGCAATGGAGGCGTAGCTGAGCAACCGTACAATCCGAAAACTCGCAGGTGGACTACCCGTTGTCTGCCGGACCGCAAAGTCCGCCAAGACCGCCACCACTACCGCCGCTAGCACATGGAACACGGCAATCTGTGTCCCGAAACGAACGCCGCGACCAAGGCTGCCACCTTCGCCGACGAAGTAGGATACAACAACCGCTTTGCCGTGGCCCGGTCCCACCGTGTGAACCACTCCGTATAAAAATGCGATGAGCATCCCTACCAGGAACGGCATGATCGACTGTCGGTCGCGGATGTTGGTCATTGTCGTCGTGAATATCGCCGAAATCCGCATTTGCATATTCTGCCACCATGTGTGATCGGGCGAGAAGAAGGGAACCTCGACTTTTGCGAGGGCGTCAGACTCTGCCGCGGTGTATTCCTCAACGCGATAGGCGTCAAGGACGTACCCAACCTTGATTCTGGCCGAACCGTCGACCAGAAAAAGATCGTATTCGCCCGACTTGGCCCCAATCCGGCCCGTAAGCCAAACTGGGGCGAAGCGTCCCTGGTACTCTATCCCCTCCGGTGACCGCGCGAATATAATTTGGTTCGGTGGTGGTGGGGGTGTATGAATGCACGCCCCCACCCAGGGAACCAGCAGAAACTCCGTCACCAACTCCTCGTCGTACGCCAGTGGAAGTACGTAGCCGGGCAATCGAACGACCGTGCCGTCGACACTTTGCACGGCAGCCGACGCCCGCTTCTGCCGCATCTTCGCGACGCGTTCGCGCTGTGAAATCAGCCACTCGATATCGATTCCGGCTTCAGTCAGTCGCTGCTCGATTTCCTTGGCTTCCTTGGCGTCGAAACCGTCCGGTTCAATCTTGTTCTGCGCGATCAGCCAGCGAATCCGAACGAGCATGCCCAAATCGGAAAGCTGTTTATGGCTCAATGCCTCGAATGGATCCTCGAATTCGACCCTCTCGGTCAGGTCCTCCCAACCCAGTTCGCGTACCTGGACTGCCGCTGCCGGCGAGACCAAACCGGCTGTCAGCAACCATACGATTATCGTCATGTAGACGCTATTTTTCATCAACAAAGCCTCCCATTTGACAAATCCAAAATACGCCAATTGATTTGGGTGCCTGAATACTCCAACGGTAGGGCATAACCGGGCATGCGTACCTTCCGGCTATTCAGATCCCCAACCACCGCATGGGCGCGTTTGGCAGAGATATTCTTGCTGCTCAACCCTTTTAAAAAAGGAAAGTGTGAGCTTCATAGGTCAATCAACGCTTTCTATTGGATCTCCCACTTTGAGAAAACTTCCGTGAACCCGAACCTCTTAAAAGTCGTCTAGGACAACGACCCAAATTGATCTTCTGCAGGTGCTCCTTAAGAATGCGATGGAAAATATTTCAGTTGTGGATATTGTTCGATGGGAATCTCATCGGGTGTCTCCAGCATATCTTTGAAAAGTTTCCCATCCTTCATGATCAACAATAGGTTGGTGGGGTTTTCCACTTGAGCTGGATTCTCCAAGGGGTTTTCTTTGAGGATCAGAAGGTCAGCGAATGATCCTTTACGAAGGATACCAACATCGCCTTCCGGGTAGGGATCCTGATATGTGCAAAGTTTAAACAGTTCACGGCAGTTTCCCGTTGCATGCTTGAGCGCCTGGTATGCACCAAATCGCTTGGCCCGCCATCCAAGCTCCATGGGCTGCATTCTGTGGACTTCCAGTGTCCCCACAACATCTGTGCCGTAAACAAGCTGATCAAGCATGCCCATTTTATCCACAAGTTCGGCTTGCAACATTAGTCCTTTTCCCACGCGTTCGGTTTTTTGATATTGAATCTCAGAATCGAAAGGAATCTTCCGTTTTGCAATCATTTCTCCTACGGCATACTGAGGGCACAACCAGATACCTTTGTCTTTGACAACCTCAGCAACCTCTTCGTTCATCAAGGAGGCGTGTTCGAAGCATTTTATTCCCGCCTCGGCAGCTCGCAGCATCGCCGGATTGGTGTGGATGTGTGTACACACATACGTCCCATAGTCCTCTGCGGCCTGAACACAAGCGCGCATTTCTTCCAGTGTGTATTGAACCGTGTCAAGCGGGTCGAATATGGATGAGGCACCGCCACCAGCCATCATCTTAATTTGGGAAGCACCCTTGAAAAGCTGTTCCCGCGTGGCTCGAAGCACATCGGGGACCCCATCTGCTACACGAAAAAAGCCATGCCTTTGAACAGGGGCATCGCTTCCGACAATGGGATTGTTCCTTTGCGCCCGATTCTGTCGATAATCGGAATGGCCACAGGTTTGCGAAATGGCAGATTCGGAGGGGTAAATACGCGGGCCTGGGATAATTTCGTCGTCAATTACTTTTTTCAGGCCCACGGTTGGGCTGCCAACATCCCGAACAGTGGTAAAGCCACGATAGAGCATGTCCTGGGCCAATTGTCCCGATCGCAAGACGATCTCCTCGGTTGTCATTTGATCTAATGCAGCGAAGCCTGCTGTCGCCCCGATATGTACATGGGCATCGATGAGCCCGGGAATGGCCCAATGACCTTTAGCATCGATCAGGTCATCAAAGCTTCCTCTGATATTTCTTCCTGATTGATATCAGTCACCAGATTGTCCTCGATGACGATGTTGGCAGACTCTTTAATTTTGTTGTTAATACCGTCAAAGACGTGTACGTTCTTAACCAAGATTTTCATAGTATCTCCTTTGCTAAAAGTATCAGTATCAAACAATAATCGTTCACTGTTGGGTGGTTGATTGTTCAACCAATTTTTTTTAAGGGCACGAAAAGGAGCAATTAATCATGGCATATAAAAGGTTATTGTAGACATTTATCTCCATATTCGACGTCCGTTACGGCTTTACGCTTTTTCCTTTTCAGCGTGTACGGAAAAAGAAACAGATAAAGTCCCGTCAACCATAGAAAAAGGAGGATCAGAGCCGCTGGCAGGAAAATCCATAGTTTGGCATTATTGCTGAAAAAACTGCCGTCGTGAAGGCCTTCGATCAAATCCGAGCGACGGAGTGCCACCTGCAATATTTCGCCGGAAACGGTGTCGATTTGAATCTCCCAACGGTTTTCAGCCCGCACCTTCAACATGCCTTTATTGGGCCGGACGTCCAGGCGATCGATATCTGTCCAGCTTGAGATACCCGCCTCCGGCACCTTTTGCGCAATCGACAGCACTTCGTCGAATTGAATTGCCAGCTCATTGCCGCTGCCTTTGACCGTCGGCGGTTGCACCCAGTCCAATTGTTTTTTCAGTTGAAGCACAATGCCTGTAATCAGGATCACACCGACCGGAATTAATGAGATGATCGAGCCCCAACGATGAATTTTCCGGTTCCATTTTGAAAAGGACATGTCTCACTTTCTCCACATCTATTCAGATGACAATGAATACTGCATACAATGGGTACCGCACGTGTGCGGCACCCATTGCTCTTGTTACGATTTTTTCTCATGTTTGGCTATAAACGCCTTCCAAGCCGCGATTTCCGCGTCGATCTTTTTCTCCATCTCATCCACTACGTCGTAGGCGGATTGGGGCGGCGGACCTTCAGAATGGAACAGCACTGAACTCACCGTCGTCAGCTTCGACAGCATTTTCGGCGGTTCGTTGGCAATTTCTGAAAGCGTAGCGCCTTGAGGAACCAACTTGCCGGAAAACTCCTTGGCGCGTTTTGCGACTTCCGAATCTTCACCGGCCTCTTTTGACAACTCCATTGCGGCAATGATTTCTTTGTTGGCGCGTTCAAAGATTGAGCGCAGTCGCCACCATAACTCAAAACGGGCAGCCGAATCTCCGGCAGTATAGGTCTCATTCGGATTCATTTTCAGTTTAAAAGTCTGCACTTCTGATTTGCCATCGACGGTCAATTTCGCTTTGTATGTCCCGACCTTAGCCTGCACAATGATGCCGGGTGCTGGCTTTCCCGGAACGGCAATTGCGTCCGGATAGTTCATGTCCCAGATCATCCGGTTTAGACCCGCTTCCTGACTTAGAACATCCCCTTCGTAAGTCTTGATCAATTGATCCTTTTCGTCGAGAATACTCAGGCTGACATCCTTGGCATCTTCACCCAGCCAATAATGGATAATTGCTCCGTAGGGCCTGGCGCCGCCAGCATCTAAAAATTTTCGTTTCCGTTCGCCATTCACAATGCCCAACTCATAAAACGTGTGGCCCAGACGACCGTTTTGCACGAAATAGTTTTTCTGGCCTCCCCCCACACCGCCGCCGTAGAGTGCCCACCAGTTGATACCCAGTCGGACATGGGTACGAGGGGTGAAAAGATGGGCCTTCTCTTTACGATACTTTTCATCCCATTGACGCAGTGGTGAGATATCATCAAGAATCCAGAAGGAACGACCAAACGTCGCAATAGCTATATCCTCATGCTTAACCTTGATATCGTGGACCGGAACTGCAGGTAGGTTAAGGTTCAGACGCTTCCAACTTTCACCATCATCGAATGAAACGAAGATACCGGTTTCCGTACCGACAAAAAGTAAGCCTTTACGAACTTTATCCTCTCGGATTGTGCGTGTGATTTCTTCTTGTGGAAAGTTTTTACTCAGGTTGGTCCAGGTTTTACCATAATCATTTGTTTTCCAGATATAGGGAAGGAAGTCGTTTGCAGTGCGATAACGGCTGGCAACCGCATAAACCGTTCCAGCGTCATGGGGAGAGGCTTCCAGTTCATAAATAGTCGTATCTTCAGGCATGTCGTTGGGGGTAACATTCTCCCAGTCATTGCCACCGTTACGAGTCAGGTAAATCAGGCCATCATCACTCCCTGTCCAAAGCACACCTGTCTTAACTGTTGAGGCGGCCATTCGATGGATTGTGTTGTATGCTTCTTGACCTGAAGTTTCGAGTGAGGAGGGTGAACCGCCAGCCTGTTGCTTCGAAGGGTCGTCTTTTGTAAGAACCGGACTGATTATTTCCCATGTCATCCCTTCATCTTTACTGCGGAAAACCATTTCTGCCGCAGTATAAATCACATTTTCATAAAAGGGATCGATTACAATAGGTGCATGCCAATTAAAACGATATTTTGCATTTTCCTGTCCTTCACCAAATGTTGGCATCGGCCAGACATGACGATGCTCCCACTGACCTGTTTTTAGGTTCACACGCTGTAAGGGAAAACCGCCTGCAGCCATAGTACTCTGTGCAAGGTGATAAATGATATCAGGGTTCGTTGGGTGTGGCACGCTGGCTCCGGATTCACCACTACCAATCACCGTAACATCGGCCATGGAAATGCCCCCCCAGATGGAAGCGGAAGGCACTTTATATCCGATCAGGTCCTGATTGTTGCCATAAAGATTGTAAGGGAATTGATTATCAATATTCAGGCGATAAACCTGTTGGGTGGGTTGTGTGTAAGGTGTTGACCAGGTTTTACCACCAGTAAGTGTAACCATTACACCACCGTCATGTGTGATGATCATGCGATCTTTGTCGTTGGGATCGAACTTGATGTCGTGAAAATCGTCCTTTGTTCCAGTACGTTGGTTCCAGGTTTTACCACCATCCATCGATTGCCAGAGCTTATTGGATGCAACCCAGAGTTCGTTCCCGTCATATGGGGTGGCATGAAGGTGATAATAATAGAATGGGCGCTGAATGATACCGATATGATCGCTGATCCAATTCCAGGTCTCTCCGCCATCTTCTGATTGATAAAGACCGTTCTTTTCCTTCGAATCAATTAATGCAGAAATGCGGTTGGGCATATCCTTTGAGTGAGCAAGACCAATCCGTCCGAGATTGTCGGATGGTAAACCTGGATTGCGGGTAATCTCTTTCCACGTATCCCCGCCATCGGTCGATTTAAAAATCCCGCTGTTCGGGCCTCCTGCTTTTAGCCCCCAGGTACGACGAAGAACTTCAAAAGTTGAAGCGTAAAGAATGGTGGGATCATGATCACACATAACAAGATCAATGACTCCTGCCTGTTCATGCTTAAACAAAATTTGCTCCCAAGTTTTGCCACCATCTTTTGAGCGATAAACACCACGATCTTTACTGGGGCCAAACGGATTACCAATAGCAGCCACATAAACCAGGGAAGGGTTCTCTGGGTGTATACGGATACGTGAGATATGGCGTGTATTTTTCAGGCCAATGTGTTTCCACGTCTTTCCACCATCGGTTGTCTTATATGCACCGTCACCCCAGGAAACGCAGTCTCTTAATTGAGGTTCCCCGGTACCGATATATATCGTGTCTGGATTACTTTGTGATACGGCTATCGCTCCCACAGAACCGACATTTATCTGTCCATCTGTAATTGGAAACCAGTACTGACCGGCATCTTTAGTTTTCCAGACACCACCAGAAGAATGAGCATGGTAAAATACATTTTTCTTTGTTGGATGCATTTCAACGCCGGTACCGCGATTACCCATGAATGGACCCACATTACGCCACTCCAGCGAACGCATTTTCCGATCGATTTCAGGATCCACTCGCTGTGCAAAAGGCAGATAGTCAGGGAGATATGCATCTTCTTTAGAGACTGAAGGTGTGCGTTCATGTGGCCAGAGCTCGGCTCCTGTTGGGTTTACGCCGAATAAAACAAAGCAAATGGTTGCCAGGCCAATTGAAAAAAGACATAGAACCATCGATAAATACTTACGTTTCATTTTCAGTGCTCCTTTCAAAGATATTCATGAGAATTATGTTATCCGATACATACGACGTGCTTATACTTTTCCATCGACCATACTTTTCTCTTTACCCACTGACGGCACTGCATCCTGCTTTTGTCAAACACCTACAGTCAAACCATTCGTCAGGGAATGGAGGTAGATACGATTACCCGGTAGCATGCTCACGATGATACCAGCTTCACCTACACCACCTATTGGCTGCCTGTAAGTAAAGACAAATGCACCCAAGATAACCTCCGTGTGGTACGGATGGCTAATGGGTCAGGTTTCAGGTTCGTCGATGCACTCGACCTTGAGCAACGGCAGGTGCAGATCGTAGAGGGTGTTGAGCACACCGGACAAGGCGGCCTGATCGGGCAGGTGGCCCAATAAGACGGTTGTCTTCAGATCTTCAGCCAGCTTTTCATGCGTGAGGGTCATACCCCCAAAGCGGTCATCCCAGTCGCTGCCGATGTGGCCTTGTACGCGGATACGGTAGGTTGCCGGTGTTTCCAAGCTTAACCCTTTCCAGGATGCGGTTTTTGACATGATCGTGGACCTTTCGTTGTGGTTCACGACCATTATAAAAATGTGGCGGTATTTTTGAAATGTACCCTGGGGTACAAAAAGGGTGTAGGTGGGGGTGTAAAAAGGGTGTAGAAGTGTTTAAATGAGTCCCATTGCCCTGGCTTCAGCAACCGCCTTCTGACGATCATGGGTGGCGAGTTTTCGATAGATGTTGTTGGTGTGGCGTTTGACGGTTCCCGGCGCGATGAAGAGCTTGGCGGCGATTTCCTTGTTGCTCAATCGCTCTGCCATGAGATGGACGATATCGAGTTCACGATTCGTTAACGGCTGATCCAAGGGTTCGCGCATTTCCCCAGATGGCAAGGACCGATGGGAGGCTTGATTGGGCGGAAGGTGATCCGTTGAAAGCCTTGAGAGCCGACCATGAGCGGCACCGATCCGATCAATATAGCTGGTGAAGCGCCCATTTTGCCTGAGCTGTTTCAAAAGGGCCATCATTGGTGGCCCGAAATCCAAAAAGGGCCGGATGCGTTGGCTCGGGTGGGCCAGATCGAGGGCACGTTCGAGATCGGTGAGCCCTGCTGGCTGGTCTCCGCTGGCATCGTGAAGCATAGTTTTGAGCACCAGTACGTCGATCAGACAGTGGGTATTGTGGACGGATGAGAAAAAATCATGCAATTGGTTCAGCAGATCGTAGGCTTTTCGATGCGCTGATGATGAACCCTGCAGGACAAGATTTTTGATCTGGGTGAATTGGGGGACAAAGAAACGGACCGCCTGCTTTGGTGGTTCGGCTGCAAGGTTGCGCGACCAGTTGTCAGCGGCTTCCAGGCGCCCCATGCGTATATCCAATTCGGCATTCAGGGCGTTGGCGATGCCCAGCAAGGCGGTGTTTTGGGCCTTCACGGCATACGCGCTCAGGGCCTGACCGATTTCATCGGCTTTATCGGGCTGATTGTCAGTGAAGTGGGTCAGGGCCAAGGCACAATTGGCATGAACGTAGGTGTTCGGGTCGACGATTTTCCCGTTTCTGACAGCTTCCGTTAGATGGAAGTGTGCAGTTTCTGAATCGGCCAGATAATAGGCGGTCACGCCTAAGTGGTAATGGCCGAACGCAATGGACTCTAACAGGCCATTGGCCTGCCCCATATCGAGCAAACGAGCGGCATGTCTTTGAACGCCGGCCAGGTCTCCCTCAAGCCAGTCAACGAAACATAAGGTCAGCAGCAACCGGGACGTGTAGGTCGTTCCGGTTGTTTCATGGCCTGAAAAAGCGTCATTGACAATTTTCCTGGACAGGTGAACAGCACCATCCATTTGATGGACAAATGCATAAATCAAAACCGCAAAGGCACGTTCACTTAAATGATTCTCAGGGATTCGTTCAGTCGCTAAGCTGGCATGGCTTTTAGCTTGTCCGATATCACCCTGCAGGTAAAATAGGGCGGACTTCAGCGCATCGAGTTCGCCGAGAATACTCTTGTCAGGTACTTCTCCTGCCGGTTTTTTAGTCAGTATACGGTCGATCTGTTTGATCGTGTCCCGCAAATCCTGATAGCTTTCCTGGTTTTCTTGTATCCACGCGGTGATTATCAACAATTCTGGGTCGTTAATCAGATAGTCTTCCGGAATCGCTTTGATCCAACGATTCAGTCGATGCCATTTCTCGTGGCGGGTGAGAACGTAGCGATTCGTGACGACCATATGTCGAACAGCCGGGATGTTGTCCGCTGCCAGCAGGTATCGGAAGGCTTCATCCAGAAGATGGTTTTTGGCAAACCATTGACCGGCCCGGTTTTTCAGTGCCTTTATCTTCTCTTGTGGGAAAGACCGCCTCATTTCTCTCTGCAACAATTGCTTGAACAGATGATGATAGCGGTACCACTTGTGGTTGTCATCCAGTGATATCAGAAACATGTTTTCGGTTACCAGCTTATCGATGAACTGGCGCCCGGACACGGGACAGGACGATGGTTCATCCTGATCGAAGCACAACGATTCACATAAGGGGGCACAAAACCGATCTAGTATTGCGGTCGCAAGCAGGTAATCTTGGACCTCGGTTGGCTGGTGGGCAATCACTTCGGCGATTAAGTAATCCATCACATAATGGTTGTTGTCGGGCAAGTCGTCAGCAATACGTTGCAGATCAGATCGTTGGCGCAGAGAAAGGACCGCCAGTCGCAACCCTGCCACCCAGCCTTCGGTTTTTTCTCCGATAAGGGCGGCAACAGGATTATCTACATCCACATCCATCACTCGCCGAAGAAAGCTGTTGACTTCAGATGGCGAAAAGCGCAAATCCTGCATCCGAATTTCGGTCATCCGCCCGCTGGCACGCAGAGCTGACATGGAAAACGGCGGGTCGCGTCGGGTAACAACGGCAAGATGCATGGCTTTGGGGGGATGGATCAATAGCTTTTGGATCAATTCATGTACGCGCTTGTCCCGGATATTGTGGAAATCATCCAGGACAATAATGAATTGGCCGTCGATCTCATACAACTCGTTGACCAGGCTGGTGAAAAGAATTTCTAATGACGGTAGATCGGTCGCTTCTAGACTTTTGCAGGTCGCCTGAACAGATCCTGGAAACATGGATTCGATCGCTTCAGTAAAATAAACCATGAACGACCGAAGATCGCTGTCGTTGTCATCCAAGGATATCCATGCACTGGGGCAGCCACACGATTCCAGCCAGCAGCTCATCAATGTGCTTTTGCCGTATCCGGCCGGAGCCGAGACCAGTGTCAGCGGCCTTTGACTGCGTGCGTCAAGCCGGTCCAGCAGATGCTGACGGTGCAGATGGTCCTCGGCCACCGAAGGGCGATACAGTTTAGTCCGAATGATCGGAATGGGCATAATCTTTGTTTAGCAAATCAGATTTCGTTTGAAT
Source organism: Desulfosarcina sp. (assembly GCA_050124445.1). GTDB lineage: Bacteria > Desulfobacterota > Desulfobacteria > Desulfobacterales > Desulfosarcinaceae > Desulfosarcina. The sequence goes on along the minus strand of JASFFF010000026.1, from coordinate 1,484 downwards.
ATTGGTGTGTTCTGAATCTGCAATATATAAAATTTCCGGTGGGGATGCAATGCTGGAGAAAGGTCCGATTAAAGCGGATAAATATAGATGCCATTGTACCATTTCATCATCAATCGGCACCTGAACAAATCACATCCCTGGGGCTCAATTGCTTTTCACAGAACTGAGTCTACCCATCAAATGTCCCCGACATTGGAAATAGATAACCAATTTAGATGTAACCTGCATGTTTTTAGCGGTTAAAATTGTTGGAATACCTTGCCATCGAATTTAAGTATCAGGGATCACGCAGAATTTGCATTTAGCGAATGGATATCATATCGGGACCGGTAAAACGCGTATCATGGTGACATTGTGCTGGTGCTCTGCGTTTTTTGGGCGTCGCTTTACTATTTCGCCGCCTTGTCGGGTATCAAGCCGGTCGATAGTTGATGGCTTTGCGTTAGAAACGCTGAATCTCGTCGCTTTCGAAAATTTGTACCGCCGGGTAATCTTGCCGAGCGCTTTCATACATGGCTTTCGCGACCTGCTCGACGCGGATGGCGCGGTATTTTTTCCATGGGCCCTGCAGCATCGGGGTCATAATCGTAAGCACCAAGACACCCACCACTTCCTTTAAGCGAAATTCATCGCGGCTGCCGTGCAGCAAGGAGGGGCGGAAGATGCGGAGCGATCTCAGGCCCAGGCTCTGCAGCAGTTCTTCGGCCTCGCCCTTGGTCTGGTTGTAGAAGTTGGACGATCCTGCGTCGGCTCCGATGGCGCTGATCACGGAGCAAGTCTTCGCGTTCAGACGTTGGGCCAGTTTGCCCACTAAATGAACAAAGTCTCGATCCACTTTCTTGAAGCCCTCCACCGAGCCCGCGTTCTTGATCGTGGTCCCTATCGTGCAGAAAACGTCATCGATGGGTTGCTGAAAATTAAGCGGATCCAGCTCATCGTAGCTGACGATATGAGCCTTGATCTTTTCGCCTGAGGTGGGTGGTTCTCGCCTTCCGATACAGTGAATTTCTGAGTATTGGTCGGAGTCGTTCAGTAATTCCAGTAACACCGAGCCGATGGCGCCGGTTGCACCGGCAATCAATGCCTTACGCATATTTACCTTATCCTTTTTTGAAAATGAACGGGCAACGCGCACGCCGGATGGACGGTGAATAACAATCCACCAGGGGCGGTAACTCGCGGACAGGCGCCGTTTCGAGATTCTCCAACTTATAAACTTGCGAACCGCCGTCGGGCCCCTTCGCCACTATGTAGTCCTTCCCCTGTAAAGGGTGATCGCGATCAGGCCGAGCACAATCTCAAGGACCGCATATACGATAAGCAGCCAATGCGGCAGGCCGTCCAGAATGAAACTTAGTACGCGTCCGGCGGCAAGTCCGAGCATGAAAACCGCGCAGCTCAAGAGCGCCGGAGCGGTCATCTGCTTTTTAAAAGCACCCCAAACCCAGATCACGACCATTCCAAAATACAGGCCCATTACTGCC
>JASFFF010000025.1:0-16091 GCA_050124445.1 Desulfosarcina sp. | reverse complement strand
GCCCAGCCCGGTTACATTTCCGGGGAAACCATGAAAAGCAACGACCGGCCCGATGTTTTCATGGTCATCAGTTCTTGGGGTTCAGCCTCAGATTGGGAAGCGTGGCTGTTAAGCAAGGAGCGCCAGGCCATTCAGGAACGCATCGACCAACTGCTCGGCGGGCATACCCACTATGAAATGTTTCATTACAACTTAAGGGATTGATCCTGTCTGCCCGAACTCATGTGCCACCTGCAATTGCGGGCGGGCTCGCTTCGGTCACGACCTCAACCTCGGCATGCAGCGTCCGATGCACTGGACAGCGGTCGGCAATTTCCATCAGGCGCCGGCGCTGATCTGTGGCGAGGGGTCCAATCAACTCGATCTGACGATCGATTCGATCCAATTTTCCGCTTTGGGTTTCACAGGATCGACAATCCTTGGCGTGAATTTTTCTATGGGACATGGAGACCGTTACGGTTTCCAGGGGCCACCCCTTGCGGTCGGCGAACATTCGCAGGGTCATGGCCGTGCATGCACCCAGCCCGGCCACCAGCAGCTCGTAAGGCGTTGGCCCGTTGTCCGTCCCGCCGACATCGACCGGCTCGTCGGCCACCAGGCGGTGGCTGCCGGCCGAAATTTCCGTCCGATAGCCAGTGTTGCCGATACGAGTCACCACACGATGTTCACTGGATGGGGGCATGGGTGCCGCTTGTAGCCGGCCATCAATATACCTGGCGGCCCAGCCGGCGATGACACTGCCCACATATGCCGCGTCCTCCGGCCGATTGAGCATATGGTCGGCGCTGTCCAAGGATACGAAACTCTTGGGGTGTTTGGCCGCCTGATAAATGCGGGCCGCATTGTCGATGCCCACCACCTTGTCGACTGGCGAGTGCAATACCAACAGGGCGCGATTCAGCCTCGCCAGCGTCGTGTCCATATCCGTGTCGTCCAGGTCTGCCAAAAAACGCCGTTTGATACGGAAGGGCCGGCCAACCAAATCAACCCACGCCTCCCCATCTCTTTCTATGGCTTCACGGGCATCATCCAGCAAGTGGGTAACATGAGCAGGATCAAATGGCGAGCCGATGGTGGCGACGGCCCGAACCCCGGGCAGTTCAGGGGCAGCTTTGAGACACGCGGTACCACCGAAGGAATGGCCGATGAGGATTGTTGGTTCGGCGTAGCGGGTCTCCATAAATTGGGCTGCGGCGATCAGGTCGGCAACATTGGAGGAGAACGTCGTATCGGCAAAATCGCCCCCACTGTCTCCCAGACCCGTAAAATCGAAGCGCAGCACGGCAATGCCCTTGGATGTCAATGCGCGACTGACGGCGGCCACAGCCTTGGTCTGCTTGCTGCAGGTAAAACAATGGGCAAAGATGGCATAGGCATGCGGGTCCGATTCCAATGGCAGGTCTAGCCTCCCGGACAGCATTTCACCGTCAGCATTGCGGAACGTTAGATTTTCGAATTTCATAGGATCTCCATACGAAAACCGCTTTGGGGATTACCCGTTTTGAATCCAGCGGGTGACCGCATTTACCTGCGTCAACTCGAAAAAGGCCATGGGAATGCCGCTGAATAGGCTGAAGATGCCTACCCAGGTATCCTTCCATGAACGATCGCACACAACGGCTACCTTCTCGATGGCGTGATCGTACAGCCTTAAAAAGCGCAGATCATCATAAAAGTCTTCGGCGCTATTGAAAGAGGGATAGTGGCGCATCACCAATACCAGCCGAAGTTTTGCCTGGGAGGCGATGGCCCGGTCTAAATCCCGGCAGATCGCCTTGAAACGGGCGGGGCGTATTTCCGACCGAATCTCGAGGGTCAGAATGTTGCCCGCGGCCTTGAATTCGGATAGCTGCATGACTGCTCTCCTTTTTTATTTATTTAAAATAATCATTTTTTACTGGTTTTGAACCCGAACAGGTGCCCATCGTCCGACAATCCAAAGCGTGGCTCAGCTTGCTTATTTCAAAAAAACAGTTACACTAATGCTTTGCCAACCAGCCAAGGGAAAGGAATTTTGGCCATGCCGGAGAAGAGCGAGATCAAGCCATCAACACCTGTGGAATTGCATTTCACTCGGACCAACGGTCCGGTCGACGACGCCATCGACAGGTTGATGGATGAGGTGGGTGGCATTGTCAACACGGATATTGTGCGGGAAATCATCCTGGCTGGTCTCAAAGCCGGACAGGAAAACGGCGGTCGCGCCGATTTGAAACTGATGAATGCGTCACTCAAAGAGATGCGTTTCACGGCCAAAGTCTTCGGCCCCTACCGCCATGTGCGCAAGGTGACGGTGTTTGGTTCGGCCCGCACCCATCCGGATGCCCCCCTGTACCAGATGGCCAAAGAACTGGGCAAAAAGCTGGCTGAAGCCGGATTCATGGTGATCACCGGCGGTGGTCCCGGGATCATGCAGGCGGCCAATGAAGGGGCCGGACCGCAACACTCCTTTGGCGTCAACATCCGCCTGCCCTTTGAGCAGAAACCCAATCCGATATTGGTGGGCAATCCGCGCCACATCACCTATAAGTATTTTTTTAACCGCAAGGTCGCCTTCCTCAAAGAGGCCGATGCGGTGGTGCTTTTCCCGGGCGGTTTCGGCACCCTGGATGAGGCCATGGAATCGATCACGCTGCTGCAGACTGGCAAGCGCTATCCACTGCCCCTGATTGTCATCGATGAGATGGGGGGGACCTACTGGGAGCGGTTGCGCCGCTTTCTGGTGAACGAGCTGTCCGACCAGGGGTACATATCCCCTGATGACTTTCGGTTGGTCGAGATGGTCAATACGCCAGAGGCGGTGGTTGACCGGATCCGTCGTTTTTACTACCGGTACCACAGTCTGCGTTATGTGGAAAACCAGCTGGTGATCCGTATGGAGTCGCCTCTCAAAGCAGATCAGATCGACCTACTGAAAAACGATTATGCGGATATTCTTGTCCCTGGCGGCGATATGCGCCAGTCGGGACCGTTGGCCGATGAAATCAACCAGCCGGAACTGATGCATCTGTCGCGTTTGGTGGTTGATTTCAACAAGCGGGACTTCGGTCGATTACGCCAACTGGTGGACCGAATCAACGAACTGTAGGCTGGGTAACCGGCGGTGTGTTTTCGGGTGTTCCGGCGCCTCGGCCGTTGAACCGCACCAGCGAGCGCATTCCCCGTCGACTGTCGGAGCAACGATCCCGCTCATCGGGGCGGCGGGGCTAGCGAGCGAGTCATGGTGACCATGCAGCCAACCAGTCCTTCATTGACCCAACCCATACTGGTTGCCGGTGGGACCGGCTACGTGGGCGGACGGCTCATCCCGCGCCTGCTGTCCAAGGGATACCGGGTCCGCGCCTTGGCCCGCTCTCCGGAACGGCTGCGCTGCCGGCCTTGGGGAAAGCATGAGCAGCTGACGGTCGTGGCCGGTGATGCCCTTGACCGCGAGGCTTTTATCCGGGCTGCTAACGGCTGCGGGGCAGCCTACTACCTGATTCACTCCATGAACGCCCGGAAAGGCGGTTTTGCCGATGCCGATCGAAAAGCTGCTCGCAACATGCTGGCCGCTGCCGAAAAAAACCGACTCTCCCGAATCATATACCTGGGAGGACTGGGCGACGCCGATCACCATGCCTTGAGCCGCCATCTCCAATCACGCCACGAGGTGGAACAGATTCTTCAGGCCGGTTCGGTCCCGGTGACCACGCTGCGCGCAGCCATGATCCTGGGGTCGGGCAGCGCATCTTTCGAAATGCTGCGCTACCTGGTAGACCGCCTGCCGGTGATGATCACCCCCCGCTGGGTGCGCACGCGCTGTCAGCCCATCGCCATCGGCAATGTGCTCGACTACCTGGAAGGTTGCCTGGAAATCGCCGCCACCGCCGGTCAATCCTTCGACATTGGTGGACCGGACATACTAAATTTTCGGGATCTCATTCACATCTACGCCGAAACCGCCGGTTTGCGGCGGCGAATCATCATCCCCGTGCCGGTGCTCACGCCCTGGCTCAGCGCCAAATGGGTCCATCTGGTAACCCCGGTACCGGCCGCCATCGCCCAACCGCTGGCCGAAGGATTGAGCATCCCGGTGGTTTGCCGCGATCAGCGCATCCGGGACCTGGTGCCGGTGGAACTCACCGACAGCCGGCAGACCATTCGGATGGCGCTGGAACGCATCCGACAGGAGCAGGTGGACACCTGCTGGTTCGACGGCGGCGGCAGCCTGCCACCGGAGTGGGTTACCTGTGGTGATGCCGAATACGCCGGTGGCACGGTCCTTGGCAGTGCCCACCGCATCGTTTTAAATGGTAATGCCGACGCCGTCTGGTCTGCGGTTCAAACCATCGGCGGCGACAACGGCTGGTACTTCGCTCAGTACCTCTGGTGGCTGCGGGGTTTGATGGACAGGCTGGTGGGCGGGCCTGGTCTGAGGCGGGGGCGGCGTCACCCCATGGACCTGAGGGTTGGCGACGGACTTGATTTCTGGCGCGTGGTTGCCTTGGAACCACCGCAGCGCATGCTGCTGCTGGCGGAGATGAAGGCGCCGGGAGACGCCCTTTTGGAGTTTGTCATCTCACCGGTGGGCCCGGACATGGTAGAACTGAAGATGAGCCCCCGGTTTTTGCCCCGGGGGATGGCCGGTATTCTCTACTGGTATGCATTGCTGCCGACCCATAAATGGCTTTTTGAAGGCATGTTGCGAGCCGTGGCGCACAATACCGGTCTGCCCGTCCTCAGGGGGCCTGAGAATGCCGCGATGACACCGACACTGGAATGCCGCCTGTGACCGCATTGCGGGCACAAACCAACCGCAAAGCCCGATTTTCTTAATCCGTTATCCATCAACCGGAAACACTCTCGAGACCCAATCGTGACAACCGCTATCAACAATCGTTGAACAAGGCCGCGGTCATCTGGTCGTGACCCCCGCTATCTCGTGGTCAACCCGGTCCGGCGGCCCGGTGAGGCGCGCCCTGAGAATCCGGCCGATAAAGATCGGATGTCCGCCGGCATCTTCGGGAAGTTGATCTTCGGTGTCGATGGTTACGGCCCGCGCGCTGGTACCGGCTTTTAGGGCCAATGTCCTCACCAGTGAGACCAATGCACGCTTGGCAAAGGCGTCCGCGGCTTCGAAATCGTTGAATCGTCGAGAACCGGCAATGCCTTCGATGAGAAATTCGCTGCCGTTTCCGGGAACGATGCGCACCTGGCGTTCGATAACCACCTTGCTAATGACGGCCCCAACGGCATTGGCCACATCGGCATGATCGGGAAGCACGATCCGCGCGCCGATCATCTCCGCCGCCCGGGGCAGAAAAAGGGCGACTGGTGCGCCGATACCGATCAACGGCCTTTTAAATTTCATACGCAGTCGATAGTTTGCGTTGCCACCGGCAAAGACATTGCCAACCAGGGTCTGGCAAACCGGGCAGTTGTGCAGGGCCTCTGGATCGACGTCGTCGTCCAGCTGGCGTTTGAAAATTTCCAAGGCCAGATTCCGGGAGACCATCTCCAACAGCTCCCTTTGCAAGCCGGACGCGTCAATTTGGTGTAGACCAGCCATCAACCGCAAAAACCGCCCGGCCATGGCGCTGTCCCAGCGTCGAAATCTACCCGCCACGTGGAGCAGGTCGGTGGGGGTCATTCCGCATCGCTGGACAAGAAAGCTCGCCTCAAGGCGTTTTAAGGGAAGTTGGCGCTCGTTGAGAACCTCGAGCCTGTGAACCAGCTCGTCGATGGCGTGTGGACGCTTATCCAGCAGGGATACGATCCGCTGCTCCATATCGGTGAGCTGAAACTTGGCTGCGCCACCAATGGCGGCAAGGAGTTGCATGTTCCGGGTGCTGCGCTGATAATGCTGCACACGACGTTCTACATACGCGACAGCCTTGCCAACCCCGTTGAAATTGGCGCCCAGCCAGGCAATCGGCGCCACCCGGCGGGGGCCGATGGAAAAAATGCCCTTTTCCCGAATGATATGACTGTCGCCGCCCAGGCCAAAGGTGCGAATATCAAGGGCCCGCACATGGGTCCGCCGGCCGGCCACGGTGGAACCGGTCTCACAAACACGCACATGGCCGCCTGTTAGGCTCGCCGTGTCCGTGGTGGTGCCGCCCACATCCACTACCAGCGCATCATCGATACCGGTGAGATGCCTGGCTCCGGCCACACTGGCCGCCGGTCCGGAAAAAATGGTCTCAACCGGACGCTCCTTGGCCATGGCTGCCTGCATCAGTGTACCGTCACCCTTGACGATCACGATGGGCGCCTGAAGGCCCCGGCGGGCCAGTATCTCTTCGAGATCGGCGATGAGTTTGCCCAGACGGGGGATGATGCGTGCATTCAGTATCGCCGTGGTCGCTCGAATCTTGAAGTCCAGGATAGCAGACAATTCATGGCCGCAGGTGACGAGAAGCCCCGTTTCACTGTGAACGATTCGTTTCACCGTCATCTCGTGGTCCGGATTGATGGCACCGGCAAAACCGGAAACGGCAAAAGCGCTGACCTGGTGGACGTCCGCCATGCGCCGGACGACCCGCCGCACCTTTTTTTCATTGACAGGTTCGACCTCTTGGCCGCTGATGGACAGCCGACCGGGGACCACCGCTTTGGGCGCGTGGGGGAAATCATGCGGGTTGAACATGCCGTAAGGCGGCATGAGCAGCAGTCCCACCTTCTGACCGTCACCCTCCACGATGGCATTGGTGGCCAGGGTCGTGGAAAGGGCCACCATATCCGCACGCGCCAACAGATCGGGTGCCAATTTTTTCAAGGCCCGGTCAATGCCGATGGTAAAATCCCAGCGGGTGGTCAGCGCTTTGGCTTTACAACGGGTCTCTCCACTTTTAAAGTCGTAAATCACAGCGTCGGTATACGTGCCGCCGGCATCGATGCCCAATCCAATCCTGGCGGATGGCGGCGGCAATGATTCTTCATCATCAAGTATAAGCGGCATGTCGACGTTCTTTCCCGGTCCGCTGGCCCACAGGGGGTTGGATGTCAGTGTCCCGGTGACGGCATCGAATTCGACGCTATGGTGGGGAGGGACAACCAGGATATCAGGGGTGGTGACATTGCCGGTGAGTATCTTTTCGATCAGTGCCGTGCTGCCGGGTATCCTTTCGTACTGCCAACCATAGGCGCGGGCCATTTTTTTGGCGTACGCTTCGGCACTCGACCCGCTGCGGGTGCCGGTATCAATATAGGCGGCACGCTGGTAATTTTTTTGCCACGTGTTTAAAAACCGGATGGTGTTGTCCGCCACCTGGTCGCCATATTGGCGGGCGATATCCGCACGCCGCAACTGGGTGTCGCCGTACCAGGCCTGCAGGTTGCGCTGAGAAATCGGAACGGCTTTTTCCTCATACCATCCGGCGGAAATATAATACGTACCGGGGTACCGCCTGAATTCACTGCGGTAGATGTCGGCCCCGCCTAAGAGAATGGCGATGCAATCGTGTACCTTGGGAATGACCAGGGGGATGCCGCGGGACTGGATGCCCGTGGTGCCCCTGCCGCAGATGCCGTAGCCGATGACGATTCGCGCAGCGTTGCCATCGGCCGAGATGGTGTCGATGGCCGCTTGCAGCTCCTTTCTGAGACGCGCCGGCTGTTCGTGAAGCCCGGCTTGCAGAAATTGAAATTCGACGGCCAGTCCCAGTCGTTCGGCTGTGTGCGTTATGTCCATGCCCAAAACCGAACATCCGATGACGGCGATGGGATATCGTATGTTTGCCATTTTTATTCCGCTGTACCGGTTATCCTCGTCTGCAATGTTGGGCTTTACTGGCTGATTGCGTTTTTGACAATCATTTTTTACCTTTCACCTCAGCATCTGTTGGTGTATCCTGCGCGTTAACGGGCAGTCATCCAATAAAAAAGCCACATTCAAACAGGTGCCAAATCTATGTATAAAAAGAAAACTCGGGTTTCGTCTGGCGTCGCACAACTGGACCGGCAGTTGGGAGGATTGTTTATCGGTGACAATGTGGTCTGGTATGACAGTGCCGGCAGTCTGGCATCCATCTTCTGCCTCAATTTTATCCGGGAATCCCAGAAGCAAGACAAGCCGCTCATCTATCTCAGCTTCGACCGGTCTCCCAAGACCCTTTTGGAAGACCTGGGGCCTTTGGCAGAGAACCAGCACATGACCATATTGGACTGCTTTACCCACGGTAAAGGAGACGGCAGCGAGGTGTTCAGCAAGTTTTACGAGAAAGACGGCGCTCAGTGGCCGCATCAGATAGTACGCATCAACGAACCCGGTGATCCCCACATCGTCTCCGATGCTTTTTACAGCCTGCACAGCACCATGAAAGGCGATGTGCGGTTTGTCTTCGATTCACTCACCGGAATGCAGGATCTGTGGGGGGGAGAAGAAGCGATTTTAAAATTTTACTCCCATGCCTGTCCCCGCCTGTATGAGCTTGACACCATCGCTTACTGGATCATGGAAAAAGGTGCGCATTCAGATCGGCTGCGGGCCAACATCAACCACATTGCTCAGGTGGCCATTGACCTGTCTGTCAGTCGGGGTAAATCTGCCCTGACCATTCTCAAGGCGGATAAGCGGTCTCCCGATTCAATAAAAAGTCCTCTGGTTTACTGGAACGACGGCCTGGACGTGGCTTTCGAAACCGAGACCGGCAAGGGTGGCAATATCGATCTGGGTGGCCGGGTAAAGCAGATTCGAAATCGCCAGGGCATGCCTCAGAAGGAGCTGGCCACGTTGGTGGGGGTGACACCCAGCACCATTTCCCAGATCGAGAGCGGTACCATCTATCCTTCCCTGCCGGCACTCTTTAAAATCGCCCAGGTATTGGATGTGGCCGTGGCGGCCTTGTTTCAGAACCGATCGGAACGGGACGACCAGGTGGTTTTCTCCGGTGAAGGAACCCGCATCCGCCTGGCTGAATTGCCCACAGGGGAGGTGATGTGCCATCGCCTCTCTCCAGCCGACTTTGATGCCGATGCCGAACCGTATCTGATTGAGATTTCCGCCGGCAAAAAGCTTACCACCCATTTTTTTATCCACAAGGGCCAGGAGATGGGCTACCTTATCGAGGGTCGTGTAGAAGTGAAAATCAGCAACCGTGTACACCAGGCCAGTCCGGGATCGGTAATCTACCTCACCCGCGAGCTGCCTACCCAATGGAAAAACACGGGCCAGGAAACGGCCAGATTGCTGTGGGTGAAGATCAGGAGGTAAAAAAAGGGTTCTGGCGGGTCATGGCGTCAAGGGGACAGAGGCGATGTACTAAGACATCCCATGTAGTAGGGTGAACACATCGCCCGCCAGCCTATCTTCAACCCTGAACCCTAAACGCTGATCCCCCAACGCCGACCCCCTCCTTCGAAGGAGATGTTCTCATGACCGATATCCGCCGCCGTACCGTTGCCGGTCTCAAACCCGGCGATTCGTTCGTCCTCACCCGAACCTTTACCGAAGAAGATGTCTCCGCCTTTACACAGGTGACCCGCGATCACAACCCGATACACACCAGCAACCGGTTCGTCGCCCTCAAGGGGTTCAAGGCCCGCATCTGCCACGGACTTCTCGTGGGCGCAATGATTACCGAGGTGGGGGGTCAGATCGGATGGCTGGCGTCGGGCATGAACTTCCGCTTCAAAAGACCGGTTTATTTCAACGATACCATTGTCTGCCGCTTTACCCTCACTGCCGTTGAGGATAAGAATCGTGCAGAAGCGGAGGCGGTGTTTACCAATCAGCATGGCGAGATGGTTCTTGAGGCCGACCTTTTCGGTATTTTGCCCAATGCAGCCGAGCGGCAGGTACTGGAGAATTTGCTGGGTAACGGATCCTGAGTCCGGCCTGACGGCCGCACTATCTGCGATCGTAGCGAATGCCGTAGCCATACCCCGGAAAATCCAGACAAGCCGACGCGTCCATGCAGCAGGAGGCCTGACGCCCCAGGCCACCGTTTCCCAGGCCAGCATCCCATTCCGCTTCTTCGCGTTTCTCGAGATCGAACCCCATTTCCGACACTGCCTGGCGGGCCTTTTCCACCATTTTGACGCTGATCAGATAGTACATCGGAAAACGGCCCGGCAGACATTCCAAAGAGATTAATACACACGTTTGGCCAGCGTGTCGTACTGTGAACGCTGCGTACGAATCCATCGATTCGTTTGAGTGGCTTAAGATGAGGTGGGGCTAAGAATCGTTGTAACCGTGGGTGATCGAGCGCAGCGCTGTTTTCCAATATGCGGCCCTGAAGTCGACATACAGCTTGCTTGCGGTCATATCGCATATTTCCAGAATCGAAAATTGGAAATTGAACTGGTAGTCACCAACCTCCCGGCTCAACAAGCGACGTAATGATTTGACATCTGCGTGACCGTTGATGGCAAAGGAAACCCAGTGGTGCCAAATGGTATCTCCACTATGGGCACTGCCAACATAATGTTTGCCGGTATGGGTGTCTGTGATCAGGTAAACGCCGCTGACATCGCTCAAGGCGGCTTTCCACTGGGGCATGTTTTTTCTGACCACGGTTCGCAGCAACCCATAGGAGAGATTGATCGCATGATATCCCGGAAAATCGGCTACGCGCATCCGTTTTTCTCGGATTTCAGAAACCAGCAGTTTGTCGATATACTTGATCCCGATCAGGTGAGATGCAATAAAGTCCTTGCGAAACTGAATCACCACCCGGCCAATGAGGTGATCGAGGCCGGACATCTCTTTGGTGCCATACTCAAACCAATTTTTCTCTCCATGTTTGCGGTGCTTGACACCCAGTACCTGATAGATTCCGACGAACAGCCACTTGTCGTCCTGCAGGTGAATCAGCGAGATGATCTCGTCGCATTTAAAATTTTGCTGATTTTGGTGTTCCTGCCAGGCTTTGAAACGCCCTTCGAAAAATGCTTCCAGCGGGGAGTCTTCTTTGCTTGATGCGCAATGAATTTTATAACTGTTCAAGTACACGCCGGCAAGTTTGAGCAGATCGATAAGTTTGATCATGTTAAGACTCCAATTTCTCTTGGAAAGCGGTCGGGATTGGGTGGTGATCCATTTGGTACCTGCCGCATTCTGACCTTAGTTGGTGTGCATCCAGAAATAGGCAAATTTGGTCGAGATCAAGGCGTGTGAAAAATATTACCACAGGCATATGGTTGATATTCCGAGGATAATATTTTGAGCACAACGCAGATATCGGGCAAATTTGCCATTTATGGATGGACACTAGTTAGGCTGCCCGCATGCGAACCTAAATTATTAAAACCAGAAATTCAAGCCATAAACCCTTTAGGAACCGCTTCTGCGAGTAGAAACGATTGTTGCCGCCGATGGGAAGATACCGTCCGCGTTTATCGTGATGTGATCGACAAATGGTGGTCCCAGGGCAACAAACGTGACGCCCGTCTATCTTTCAAAGTGCACTTCAATTTGATTGAGATCCTCCGGGTCGAAATCCTCGATACCCTGAGTCCGTTTCAAAAAGTCCTTGATTGCTCTTGCCGCACCGGCATAGGTTTCCATTACCGACCCCAGCCTGGCCACGACTGGATCATCTTCCCCCAGTTCGTCAATCATTTTACCCAGAAGATTCCGCCCTTGATTGAAATGCCGCTGAATATTGGATAGCGCAGCTTTGCGACGCTCGTATTTTTTTTGTTCATTGTCGATAACCGGCAGCAGTCGCCGCACCGAGAATTCAACCAGTGCATCACGGGGCGCATTGAAGGCCCGGGAGATCTCATCCAGCAAAGAGAGGGACTTTCTGCTGATGACATAGGTTTTTTGGACCCGGTTCTCCGCTCGGACCCGGGCATTTTGAACCTCTCTGGCAATGGCATTTAAGGACTCGCTGTCTTGGGCCAGATGGTCGAACAATGATTTTTGTTTGATGCCCAGCTGGGCAGCGACGATGCTGATGGCCTCGATGCATCCGGAGGAGAGCTTGAAGGTGGCGCGCACCGATTGCTTGCCCCGTAGCCCCGAGCTGCTAATGAAGGTAAGTGAACCACTGGTATCTTTTATCTTTTTTGGGGCCATTTTCAATCTCCGCATGTGGCATTTTGATCTATTACCTTTAGTTACTACAAAAAAATAATAATGCAATAAAATTATTTTTCTATATTATTGACAAATTTCGATCCATTAATATGGTTTGGTCAACCATAAAGGCAATTACCATTGGTTCGCAACCATGACCCGTATTAAAAGGAGGTTTGGCAATGATTTACAGAACTTTTTTCGGTCCCCCCAGGCGTTTCGGTTACTCAGTGGCTGACCTTGACAGTATGCGGCGTCGTATGGATCGCCTTTTTGATGCCTTTGATCAACAACAACCCGGTCGCAGCGGAGCCGGTGTGTATCCGGCCGTCAATATTACCGAAGATACAGAGGCTTTTTATGTCAGTGCGGAGCTGCCAGGTCTGCAATCCGATGACTTGGAACTCAACGTTACGGATAATCAGTTGACTTTGGCCGGGGAGCGCAAGATCCCTGAAGAAGCGGCTGATGCCCGTTATCATCGTCGGGAACGAGAGGCCGGACGTTTTTCACGGGCGGTTGCCCTGCCAGGTGATATCGATACCGAAAAGGTGAAGGCCCACCTGAGTGATGGCGTGCTGACCGTAACTGTGCCCAAAGCAGAAAAGGCCAAGCCTCGGCAGATCGCCGTACAGTAGCACCAATTCTTGCATGGAGGATTGAATCATGACAGATAGCCAAGAATTAAAAGTCAGAGAAAAGCAAGCCGTGGACACTGCTGCCGAGCAAACCAAACCGGGTCCGGTATTCACGCCCAGTGTGGATATATTTGAAACTGAAAAGGCCATTACACTACTGGCGGATATGCCGGGCGTGAAAGCGGAAGACCTGAATGTGGATCTTCGCGACGATACATTGACCCTGACCGGTGATGTGGGGACGAATGTGGGGACTCCCGGCGAGAAGATCTACGAAGAATACGAAACCGGCCGCTATTATCGTCAATTCTCCTTGTCCGAGGTAATTGCGCAGGACAAGATCGATGCGAAGCTCAGCGATGGGGTGTTGCGGCTGACCCTGCCCAAAGTTGAAAAAGCCACACCCAGGCGGATTACCGTACAGGCCGGATAACTCTATCTGTTCTATTTGAGCGTTAATGTCGACACTGCGCCCGACCGCACCTAAACCCCCGGCATGGCATAAATAACGGCGCATCGGATGGTGCGCCATATCCTTTCATCGCTGCGCTTGGCCAAAAACAGGGGCAACTGCTGGGTAGGCATTTCTCCAAAAACGGCATTAGCTTTGACGCGGTCTATTCCGGTGCCCTGAAGCGGCAGGTACAGACGGCCAGTATCGTCGTGGCGCACATGATTGCACGCCGATCACAAAAAACCACCATCGATGCGGATTTCAACGAAATGGACAGCTCTGACCAGATGATGAACCGCCTGTTCACGGTGGTCCGGGAGGACCCCAAGCTGTCCGAGTTCTGTTCAACTGCGTGGCGCACTTGGAGGCACAAAACAACCCGGGCCTGCTTACCTATATTTAATTGGCGAATCTTCAAACAAAACCATTTTCACTGTAGTCAAGAAACAGGCGATGCTGGACAAAGCCATCGACATCGTCAAATCCTTTTGCGGCGATCTCAGTGAGCCGGGAAAAGGGGTATTGTTTGCCATCCCGCTGGCCCTGGTGGAGGGGGTGCCGGAATAGGCTTGTAAATCGTGGTCATTGAAACGGGCGGGTCTTTACTCCCGCCCGTTTCCATGCAGCAGGGGCTGTCCGTAGAGGCGGCTTCAAAATTGTAGATCATGTTTAAGGTCCAAGGCGCGGGACAACGCAAAAGCGCAGCATATTCAATGATATGTGAGCATTTTAAGGCGGCTCGCAACACAGTCGTTGCGCATTAGATGCAATTTTGAAACAACCTTTAATATCGTTGAAATGAACCATCCTTCAACCTAGCACGATTACCCTTTTACGGAACTGAAATACGCGTTGACCTGATTCCAGTTGATCACATTGAAGAAGGCATTGATGTAATCCGGCCGACGATTCTGATATTTCAGATAGTAGGCATGTTCCCAGACATCCAGGCCGATAATTGGCGTCTTGCCCTGGGAGATCGGGTTATCCTGGTTGGCTGTGGTGGTAATCTGAAGTTCGTTATGACTCCATACCAGCCAGGTCCAACCGCTGCCAAAGAGAAGGGCGGCCGTGTTCGAGAAGCGCTCCTTAAATGCGTCAAAGCCGCCGAAAGTGGTATCGATGGCATCGGCCACCGCACCGCCATAGGTTGTCTCTTTTTTAAGCATTGGCCAGAAAAAGGAATGGTTGTAGTGACCGCCACCGTGGTTTCTGACCGCCGTGCGGATGCTTTCCGGAACCGCGTTAAGATCCACCAATAGGTCTTCAACACGTTTGCTTTGCAGATCCGGGTGCTCTGCCAGTGCGGCGTTCAACTTGTCCACATAGGTCTGGTGGTGTTTGGTGTAGTGAATCTCCATGGTCTGGGCGTCTATGAATGGTTCCAACGCATCGTAGGCGTAAGCGAGTTCGGGTAGTTTATGGAGCATGAGTATACCTCCTTGTATGTTCAACATCCAAGGGATGTTGGATTGGCAACAGGTGTCATTTTGCTGTGGCGCACAGATAATGGGTGCGCGACAACCATTGAGTCGTAATCCAATCGATGTCGGTGACCCATCGTATATGATAAGTATGAAATTCGACAGC
Organism: Desulfosarcina sp.; assembly: GCA_050124445.1. Classification (GTDB taxonomy): domain Bacteria; phylum Desulfobacterota; class Desulfobacteria; order Desulfobacterales; family Desulfosarcinaceae; genus Desulfosarcina. The sequence continues at coordinate 1,402 of JASFFF010000025.1, read as the reverse complement.
TCAACAACACTGCCTACAACAGTCTGAGAATCCATCAGATTTGATTATTGTTATTTGTAATTTGGAATTTATCCCCGGAACCGTAAACGCTTCCCTGCTATTCCTTAACATCCCGAAAGGCGCCGGCCCGCTTGAGCGCCGACACCATTTTCAGACAATGCGACACTTCCCAGCACCGCGGCTACGGAAATCATCAGTATTGGGGTCCGCATAACCCGGTATCCTTTGCGTTAATTTTCGAATAGTTTCCGATAGCTGCCATAGCCCTCTTTTTCCAGTGAGTCGGCATGAATGAAGCGCAGCGATGCCGAATTGATGCAGTAACGCAGCCCGGTCGGTTTGGGACCATCTTCGAAGACATGCCCCAGATGGGAATCGGCGTGCCTGCTGCGCACCTCGGTGCGTACCATGATCCAGCTCTGGTCCTTTTTCTCCACGATGTTTTCCGGTTGCAGCGGCTTCGTGAAGCTGGGCCAACCCGTTCCGGAATCGAATTTGTCCGTGGAACTGAACAGCGGCTCACCAGAGACGATGTCCACATAAATGCCCGGGTCGTGGTTGTCCCAATACTCGTTGTCGAAGGGCGGTTCCGTGCCGTCCTGTCTGGCCACCTTGTACTGCAGGGGTGTTAGGGTCTTTTGCAGTTGCTCATCCGAGGGAATGTTATAGGTCATCCCTTGATTGGTACTTTGTTTTGCCGCAGGAGCGGCGGTTTTTTTCATGTCCAACTCCTCTCCTGACCAGGTCATCTCCAAAAATCGGTCGCGACCCGAGCCGGATCGATACCATTTGTAGCGCAGCGGATTTTTCTTGTAGTAGTCCTGGTGGTAGTCCTCGGCCACGTAAAAGGGGCCTAGCGGCAGAATCTCCGTCACCACCGGTCGATCGAAACGCCCGGAAGCGGCCAGGGCCTTTTTGGAGGCCTCTGCTTGTTGACGCTCCTCGTCGTTAGCGTAGAATATGGCACTGCGATACTGTGCCCCGCGATCGACAAATTGACCTCCGGGATCCGTGGGATCGATGGTGCGCCAGAATATCTCCAGCAGCTGTTCATATGAGACCTTATCCGGATCGTAGGTTACTTTGACCGCCTCAATATGACCGGTTCCGCCGGCGGACACCTGTTTGTAAGTGGGGTTTTCCATCCGGCCGCCGGTGTACCCCGAGACGGCTTCAATCACCCCGTCCACCTTTTCGAAATCCGATTCGGTGCACCAGAAACAGCCGCCGGCAAAGACCACCGATCGCGTATTGTCAGCCATTTTATCCATTGGTCGCTCCATTTTATTGTCCATGCTCCTGACCTGCTGGTAGCCCAGCAAAACGGTAGCCAGGATCAATGATGCCAAAATTGTATATTTCATTGCACACCTCCAGTGGGCCTGTCCGTTGTTGCAAATGG
>JASFFF010000024.1:0-16393 GCA_050124445.1 Desulfosarcina sp. | reverse complement strand
TATTACCAGAACCTCCGGAAACTCAACGAGCGCTTTGAAGGCCAAGGTAAAAGCACGGTCAAGATTGTGGCGGCAGACGAGAACCTGGAAGATGAAGATCTGCTCGAGATGCTCAATGCCGGCCTCATCCCCCTGATCGTGATGGACAGCCACAAGGCCGCGTTCTGGAAACAAATCTTTGACAAAATCACGGTTCACGAGGATGTCGCCGTGGCCAGCGAGGGCAAAATTGCCTGGGCCTTTCGCAAAGACAGCCCCGAGCTTGCAGCGGTGGTAAACGAGTTCGTCAAAAAGAACAAGGCCGGAACGCTCATGGGCAACATCCTTTTGAAACGCTATTTGAAATCCACCGACTACATCAAGAACTCGACTTCGGGAGCGGAGATCGAAAAGTTCCGGCAAACCATCGACTACTTCAAAAAATACAGCGACCAGTACGGATTCGATTATCTGATGATTGCCGCCCAAGCCTATCAGGAATCGCAGATCGATCAGAGTAAAAAAAGCCCCGCCGGGGCCATCGGCGTGATGCAGTTGCTGCCCAGCACTGCCGCCGACAAAAATGTCAATATCCCGGACATCCACGACATGCAAAACAACATCCACGCCGGCACCAAGTACCTCAGATTTATAGCGGACAGGTACTTCACCGATGACGGTATCGACCCGCAAAACACGCTGTTGCTCTCATTCGCGGCCTACAATGCGGGCCCTGCCAAAATTGCCAAGCTCAGGAACGAGGCCGCGGCGCAAGGCCTTGATCCCAATAGGTGGTTTCGCAACGTGGAGCTGGTCGCCGCCAAACGCATCGGCCGGGAGACGGTCCAGTACGTCAGCAATATTTACAAATACTGGATCGCCTACAGCATGATTGTCGAACGCGACAAAATGCGCAAAAAAGCTTCCAGCCAATGAGGCGGGTTTGTGGTAATTCAAGGTTAGATCTGCTGCAGGATGGCACATTTAAACTTATGCAATTTGATGGTAGGTCCGCATTTAAATCGACAACTAATTGCAACATTATTAACTTTTATCCTGCCATTCATAGATGATGACCTTCAACCGCACAATGGTTAAATGTATGCGTATAAATCTACAATTGGCAAATTGTCTGCAGAGCAATTGGATTAAGGCCACTGTTCCCTTGTGCGTGCGCACATTTGCGGCCCTTCTCATCACAGGCCTTGTGGTGTCGGGGTGTGCGTCATTCAACCCGCAGCCATTGAACGAACGGCCATTTCGAGAACGGGCAACCGTCCAGACGCAAAATGGCGTGCGCGTCCTGGCGGCAGTACTCAGTGCGGAAGAGACCCAATCCGTGTTTGGACTCTCGCTTTACAAAAAAGGCATCCAGCCGGTTTGGCTCGAGATTGAAAACAACAGCCGGCACCGCATGTGGTTCGCGCCGCTGAGTATCGACCGTGACTATTTCTCGCCCCTGGAAGTCGCTTATCTATACCATGCCGGTCACACGAAAGCAGCGAAACAGAACATCGACCGTTTTTTTTACCGGCATGCCATGGGCAGAACCATCAATCCGCAAACGGTTCGTTCGGGATTCGTTTTCACCAACCTGGAATTGGGCACCAAAGCCTTCAATGTAGAAGTGATCGGCGAGGATCAGCAGGTCCGGTCGTTTACCTTCCTGATTCCGGTGGCCGATTTCAAGGTGGATTACCGCGAAGTGGATTTTGAAAAGTTATATGCGGACCATGAAAAAATCGATGTTGACAGTCCAAGTGCGTTTAAACGTCTCATCGAGGCGTTGCCGTGCTGCACCACCGGTGCGGACGGCGCCCGGAACGCGGAACCCATCAACGTCGTCATCGTCGGGAAAGGGACTGACATCCTATACGCATTGCTGCGCAGTGGTTGGGATGAAACTGCGGCTGCCGATGCGTACGATCCGCTGGCGCAGCTGCCGTGGGAGTTTCGCTATCAACCGGTCATGCCGCTTTACCTGTTCAACCGGGTTCAGGACGCCGCCTTCCGCAAGTCGCGCTCGACGCTGAACGAACGGAATCAGCTGAGGTTGTGGCTCAGTCCCTATACAACCAACGGCCAACCGGTCTGGGTTGGACAGATCAGCCGAATCATCCGGCCCGTCGCCATCGAAAAATTCAGTATTGAACCCGACGTGGACGAAGCACGCGATTATCTGCTTCAGGATCTTTGGTACGCACAAGGCCTGTTGCGGTATGGCTATATCCAATTATCTGAAATGGCTCCCTTATCCGATCCCCGCAAAGGTTTACACGGTGATGACTATTTCACTGATGGGATGTGTCTCGTGGTATGGGTCAGCAATGAACCCATATCGCTGGACGACGTTCAATTCGAACCCTGGGAGAAACCGGTTGCCAGGAGAAAAATGATGATCTTGGATCGTTGACACCGACATACCACCGGTGGGCAGGGTTCGTGCACCGACGACAACCAAAGAAAGATTCAGAGACCATGAACCGCTATCTCTTGGCCACTATCGTGTTAGTCGTGGCGATTGCAGGATGCGCCAGGCATCAACCGCGTCCATCCGACGAATCGATCTTCATGGAACGCGCGCAGACCAAAACGATAGACCATGTAAAAGTGACAACCGCCGTTCCCAGTTCCGAAGAGACGCGACAGATATTCGGTGTCGACCTTTACCGTTACAACATCCAGCCCGTCTGGATCGAGGTTGACAATCAGGATGAGAAAGCCATTTGGTTTTTTCCCATCGGCGTCGATCCCATGTATTACACTCCCCACGAGGCCGCAATAATAGGCCAATCCCGATCGAACGAGCGTACCAGAAATCAGATGGCGCGATATTTCTTCTCAAAGGGACATCATATATATGTCTACCCGGGCACGAAACGATCCGGGTATGTGTTCACCAACCTTGACGAGGGGACAAAATCATTTGCCTTCGATCTGATCGGTGAAGACGGTCAAATCAGGCCTTTTACTTTTTTCATTCCGGTTCCCGGACTGAAGATCGATCATCGAGCGATCGACTTTAAGGGGCTCTATCCGGAGAGTGCCTGGAAGCATATAGACGATGAAGAAAACTTTGTCCAATACCTTCAAACGCTGCCTTGCTGCACCGTGAACAAAAAGGGGAATGAAGCCGGCGACCCGCTCAACCTGGTCGTTGTCGGTAGTGGCGATGATCTCTATCATGCCTTCATGCGCGCCGGTTGGGACGAGACGGAAGTTGTCACCACCCAGTCCGCCTGGAAAACTGCGGTTGCCTTTATCTCCGGGGGTAACTATCGATATTCCCCCGTCAGCAGCCTGTATGTGTTCGGCAGGCGTCAGGATGTCGCCCTTCAGAAGGCTCGTGGGAGGATTCATGAACGCAACCATCTGCGTCTGTGGCTGGCACCAGTGACATTCAGAGGCAAACTCGTGTGGGTGGGACAGATCAGCCGTGACATCGGTGTGCGCTTTACCCGGAAAACCATCGTCACCCATAAAATCGATCCGGATGTGGACGAGACCCGCGGCTTTCTGGTCCAAGATCTGTGGTATTCTCAGGGGCTGGAACAGATTGCCCTGGTGGGCGGTGTCGGCGCCTCCCCCATAACAACGCCGCGCAGCAATTTGACGGGTGACCCCTACTTCACGGACGGATTGCGGGCCGTATTATGGGTCTCCAGCGATCCCATTCCATTCGAAGGTGTTCAATTCTTGGAGTGGGAGCTGCCCTCTCAAAGATAGAAACAAAGTGAATGTAAAAACGCTTTACCAGCGATTCATTCGGGCAGCGGATGCCCATTCAAGGTGATAGTCGTGTCCGTTGTCACCCTGGCGAGCTTCGGCTGTGCGACAACGCCGCACATCTATACCATGCAGCCAGCGACGCTTGAAACCATTCGTGCAGACATATCGACAATCGGTGTCTACATGTCGCCGGAACGTCCGGGGACCGAGGTCTTGCAGCCAGCCAAAGGTGTTTGGGGCGGTCTGAAACGAGGAATCGTGGTGGGCGCCGCCCTGCCGGTCATGATTGGGTTCGCCTCGCCCATACCCGGCGGGTCATTTTTGGGTCTGTTGGTGTCGCCATTCGGTGCGTTGATCGGCGGCGTTTACGGAATCTTTAGCGCAGTGCCCGCAGAAGAGGTCGAACATGCAGAAGTGATGCTGGCGATCGCATCTGAAAATATCAGGCAACAGGGGTTGCGTGAAGATTTCGTTGATGTGGTGGTCGAGTTGGGCAATCGCAACACACTGTTCAAATTTGCCGAATGGCCGCAGGCGGATGATGTGGAATCCGCTAAACCGTTTCAGGCGCAAAAGAACCCCATCGATGCCCGATTGGCGATTCGGGTAGAACGGACTGGCCTGCGTGGCATTTATCCTGTCGATCCTCCCACGGATACATTCATCCAGCTCCATGTTCAATTGGTCGGTCTGAGGGACGATGCGATTCTGCTCGATGAGCGATTCATGTGTGCCAGCGACCAGGAAAGAAGTTTCAGAGATTGGGCCGATCAGGCCGGAGCCGGTTTGATCGATGAGTTCCGGGACTGCGTGCCCGAACTGGCGGAAAAAATCGTGGATGATTTTTTCAGGGTCTATCCGGTGAGATGGGGCGGTGGTGGTGTATATTAAGTCCTCTTCCCGATGGGTTGCTCTCCTTTCGATATGCCTATGGGCGGCCATGGCCGAAGCCTGCGGCAAGCCTGCTGCGGTCGGCCTGTATCCGGACAATCCCCCGGTGACCAGAAAGGGGTTGTCCCTGCTGACCCAATTCGTCGAGATGGACACGCTGACACCGACGTTCCGATGGCAGCCACTCACCATCAGGACAAATCAAGCCACCAGACGGGAATCGGCAAAAGTCGACAATATTACATATGAGATTCGCATCTGGCGGACCATAAGCCGCGACGGCGGCAAGCTCGTGTACCGCAGAGAAAAATTGATGACCGCCGAACATCGGGTGGAACAGCCGCTCGACCCTGGAACCCGTTATTACTGGAATGTGCGCGCCCATTTTGAAATCGATGGCGTTGACAGAACAACGGAGTGGGCCTTGGCCGGTTATCTGCTTCGCAGCGAGGCCGTTCCCAATGATTCCTGCTTGCGTTTCAAGACCCCCGAACAATCGTCTAAGCCATAGAAAACCGACCGGCCCCCTATTTCCCAGACACCATGGCGGCCCGAATTCCTGTAAACGGCTGTGCATTTAAAGGAGGAAAAGATGCGCGATTTTCGTAAATGGCATGTTGGCGTCCTCATGGCATTGCAGCTTTGCATAATCCTATCGCTGACCACATTCGTGGCCTATGCTGCCGACGAAAACGGCGCGACTGATGCCGATAAAGGCATGACCGAAGCTGTGTTGCAAGGACATGTGATGGCTTTCGCAGATCGTTACTGGTCGATTATGAATTCAGCGGGTATCGAGTATATCGAAAACAAGCCATCACCTGAAAAGCGCCGCATTATCAAAGCGCTGTTAGTTTATTCGGCTGCAGATGCGTTCACGATTGCCGCCGGCCCTAAGCCGGTGGCTGCATTTCTGGATATGGTGGTCATGGTCACCCTGGGTCGTATGGTGTGCGAGCAGCACTATGCCAAAATTCACGGTAGTGAGGTGGCCCCGATTATCGATGGATTCAAAAAAGCCGAGGCGGACATCTGGCAAATTGCCAGCGATATTCTGACGGACGAACAGCAACAAAAATTGATGGGTTTGATTCAAACCTGGCGACAAAACAATCCGAAAAACATCGTTTTCAGTAGTGTGCGTTTCAGTGAATTCGAGAAATTCAGAGGATTCTCGGACGATTCAGGAGAAACGTCTTCCGGCGGTCTTTTTCGATCTGTGGCCAAGGCTACCGAACAGGTTGAAGAGATGCGTCTGATATCCGAACGGGCCATGTATTTGGGGTCACGCCTACCGATGTTGACCGGCGCATTCGCCGATGTGTGGACATCCCGCTTAACAAACAATCAGGATGTCAACGTGATTTTGGCCGACGTGAATCGAATCGCTGACGGACTCCAGCGTATAGCTGCCGTCTCCGAAAAACTACCGGATGATATTGCCGAAGAACGGGATACCACCATCGATAGGCTCGTACAAGAAGTGGCCAAACAACGACGGGAAACAATAGACGACTTCCTGGCCGAAGAAAAACGGATACGCGGTTTGTTGACGGATTTTAAAGTGATGCTTGCATCGGGAAATGAACTTCTGAACTCAACCAACGCCACGCTGGATCGCCTAAATTTCGGACAAGGCGAAATGGGTGCGGCAGAACTATCCAGGCCTTTTGACATCAGGGATTACCAAGCCGCCCTGCAAGAAGCATCAAGAGCCCTTTTAACGCTCCATGAACTGGTGAAAACTATTGACCAGATGGGATTGGAAAACAGGCTGCCGGCAATTACCAAGGCAATGGAAAAAATAGGACAACAAGGCGAAGAATGGCTGCTGCAGGCCTTCATGCTGGGTGTCGTCCTCATCTTGGTTCTTCTGATTGGATCAGTGTTTGCCATATTCGCGTATCGATACTTAACCCAGAAATTGCTTTCAACGGAACAATAGTGGTCAATGTTCAAAACTTGCTTGAAAGACTCAGAGCAATTGCTTTGCTTTGGACCTATATAGTCGCCGCCCTATTCCTCTTCTGCCGCGTAGGTCCTCTTGCTGGTGCTCTTCTCGTTTCGTGTCTGTTATGGGTCGTTTTTGCATCTGCCTTAACTACTCTCTTTGAAAACTTAACCCTCTAATATCAGGATAGCGGAGTGCTGACTGACATCAATCGGGTAGACAGGGACGCTATCGCCAACCTACTTGTTGCAATTTTTAAAGTTGCATCTATCAGTTGTCCAGTGGTCCGTTGCAGTGCGTGGCCTTTTCGACCATTCCCATCCAGGACCGACACAGCCAGGCCTCTATACCTCACCCATAGGGTGGGGATTACATTTCGTAAGTAATTGAAAAACAATAAAACTTCGGGCGAATGGAGAGAAGGCGTCAAAGCAATGCACCCAAAATTGGTGGCACAAGCCACTACTGCCAAATTTCAGGCATGCTCATCAATCGTGGTCCGATTAGGGGTTCAGGCCCCACCTCCCCAAGCGCCGTCTCCTGGTAGACGCGAAATACGTCGACGATAAAGGTTTCCCAGGCGACCGCCTGATGGCGCGAGTCGCCGTCCAACTCTTGAAATGGTGGTTTGGCGGCAAACTGCAAGGCCCGGCGACCCAAGGCGTCAATATCATTTTGAGGGGCGCCTGACAGAAGATCGTTTAAAAAAATATCGGGGGGGTAGAACGCTGAGGCCCTTACCATATCGCGATATACCTGCATCAGCAGCACATTACGGGGCCCTTCCCACAATTCGTTGACCGCTGCGTCACGGAAAATCCGTGGAAGGGAGCAGAAGTCTTCGATGACACCGTGACCACCGAAGATACTGATGCCCTTGCGCAGCGCATCTACGGCATCGGATGCCGTAACCAGCTTTTGCATAATGATCAGTTCCCGAAGCAGAAACCGTCGGCGTCGTCTATCCAAGGCCTCATCGGAGGCCAAGCCGGATTGCAAACGGCCACCCAACTCCTGAAACAAGGCATATACTTTACACACCCCTGCCAAGCAGCGTTGGGCCTCATGCACCAAATCACGTACTTGCTGGTTGGCCAAGGCCCACTGACCGATCTTTGTACCGAAAACGTCTCGAAACTCGGCATACAGTTGGGCCTCACGGGCCGCCCTGGTAATGTTTGCGGCACTGGAAATGCCGATTGCGATTCGCGACAGGCTCAATACAATGCCAACCACGTTGGCAACGCCGCGGTTCGTTGGACCAACGGCGTAACCGATGGCACCATCGTAGTCCAACTCGGCAGTTGGCACTTCACATGTCCCCATCTTCCATTTGATCCGGTTAATGCGGAAGTTGTTACGGATTTCCTTTGCCTTGTTGCCCGGCATCCAAGATGGAACGATGAAGGTTCCGATGTCTTCGCTGCCGGTGAGCTTCGCCGTGACGACGGCGTAGTCGGCGTGTACCGCCGATGTGAAAAATTTGGTGCCGTATAGCCGATAGTGGTCGTCTTCCGGCACGGCCTCCAACAGATTGGCGGGAATGTCAGAACCGCCCTGTATCTCTGACACGAATTGGGCCCCGATGCCGAATTCACCGTCAATGCCCTCTGTGCAATGGTTCAGTATGGCCTTGACCGCTGGCGTCTGGTCCTCTGGAAATTGCTGAATCAGCGCCACCAATCCCTCGGTGCAGGCAATCGGACACATCACCCCAAATTCGCCCAACTGAAAAAGCAAATAGCGTTTGGCCATACTCTCCCACGCTGTGACCGTGGATGAAAACAGGCCCTGGCTGAAAACCGCTTTCTCCAATTGCAATGTTTCCGCTGATCGGACAATTCTGTCGATTCGTTGGTTGTAGGCATTGTAGTGTTCGATGCATGGCAGCTTGTTGGGCTTGCCGCCGGTATCGGTCAGGGGCCGCCATCTTAAGGAAACCTCGGGTGAGAACGTTCGTAACTGTTGATCCAGTTCAACGAATTGATCGCCCGCATAATGTTTCAAGGCTTTTTGTAAAAAAGGGTCATCGGCGTAAAAGTCGAAGCGGTGACACCGGTTAAGAAAGTCTTCAAACGAATACGGGTTGTTGCGGTCAGGCAGACCCATTGGATGCCTCCTTTGAAAAAAGATGGATGGTTCCCCACCCAGGGGAAGCATTATCAAGCCGGATGAATGGACAGACGCAGGGTTCAGATGCTGGATATCACGATTCTAGCATTCAAGCGGGAAAAGCGGTTGCTATGGGTGAGTGATATTACATATCAATAAGATGGAATGAGCCTGATGGTCAAGTGCCAAATCAATGTTCCAAGACCTCAGGTTCGACTGCAGATGGTCCATCCGGCTGGGTCACAGTGGAAAGTGGCAGGCCACCTGTCGATCCCCGTTCAATGGGATCATTCTGGGCTCAATCTGGCTGCAGAGACCTTGTGCACGGGGGCATCTGGGGTGAAACCGACTCCCGCCAGTGATTCACCTACACCAATCTCAAAATTGACCCCGGCTACGGCCTGAATCATCCGGCGGCGGTCCATGCGAAACTCGACCACCAAATCGTCAACCTTGAGTAAGGGTTCTTCTATCAATCGACGGGTTCTCTCTTCCATTGAGCGGAAACCAACAGGCCACCCGGTGATCCCTATGATCCATCGGTTTCAAAACCGGTTCGATTTGCCGGCACACCGTTTGCGACCACCGGCAGCGCGGCGCAAATCGGCATCCCGTGGGCAAGTCGGTCATGTCCGGCGGTTGGCCGCCGATGGCCTGAAGTTTGGTATGCGGTCGGTCGGCCAAACGCGGAATCGCTGACATCAGCGCCTGCGTATAGGGCATGGCCGTCTTCTTGAAGATGTCCGATGTTGCGGCGTGCTCGACAATCTTGCCGGCATACATCACGGCTGTCTCGTGCGTGCGTCCGGCCACCACACCCAAATCATGGGTGATCAAGATCATGCCCATGCGCGTCTCCTGTTGAAGCGCGGCCAGCAGTTCCAGAATCGCTTTGGCCAAGATGCTCTTGCCACATCCCGATTCGCCAACGATGCCCAGGGTCCGACCTTCGTGAACGCTGAAGGAGACCGTGTCAACCGCCCTTACCACGCCCGAGTAGCTTTTCGTTAAAGGCCTCGGCTGAAAAATCGATGGGAATGAAGCGGACATGCGATAGATCCATGGTAATGAATGTGTTGATCCGTTCCATTTTTGTCTGCTGGGTGGTCGGGTGATCGAGTTCGAAAACCGTCACGCCCTCTAAAAGATCCTTGAATCGAATCGCACGCGTATCGTAGCCGGCGCCCAGGATAACCAACTGCCGCATGCCGGCATGGATCGCTTCTTTGAGGCAGTTATCGATGAATCGGGTGCGGGCGATGATCGCATTGCCGACCCCGGGGAAAAAGGCATCCCAGTTGGCAACGGTCTCTTTGATCTGCCGGCTTCTGTCTGCGGCACATTGAAACCGCTCGGGCAAAAAGCATATGGCATAAGGGTCGCTGCAGATTCGGTGGTGCGCCGGCAACATGCATTCGTGGGCCTTCAGGAGCGCATTATTTTCGGCGGTGACGCTGGCTTGATTGGGTTTCATCAGCGGTCTTTGTATCCATGGCTATACGGTCCATAAAGTTACGAACGTTACGTTACATTCGTTGTCTAAAAGTTAAAAAATTTTTGCGCTTCAATCGTCTTTGAATTCTTCATATATGCCGTGATTGGCCTGTTCCAGGAATTCGGAAAGGCTGAGTCCAATCTCTGCCGACAGAATCGAATCGGGCTTCAGCGGGGTGTTGAACCAACCGCTGCTGACCAGACAGGACAAACCGTGGATCAGCAGCCACCTGGCTACACGGATTTTGTGTTTGGTTGCCTCGGGCATGTCCTTGAAACGTCCATCCGAGGAAAGTTTTTCGCCCAGCTCAATCCAATGCTGCCGGGCAAACTGTCTTTGGAACGGGGTGTGTTTTTCGTCGTTGATGCATTGGAACAAATGCTTCTCCTGGCTGGCGAAAAGAACATAACCCAAGGCCTGATCGAGCCAAACATCGCCGGTCCTTTCGCGGCTTAAAAAGTCCACGAAATAGGCCAAGGCTTTCTTGACCACTTCGGCCTCGATGTTCTCCATCGCGTTAAAATAATCGTAAATGGGTCGGGTGGATGAGTTGAGTTCGTTGGCGATGGTTCGCGCGGAAAAACCCTGCCACCCTTGTCGGCGAACGACACGGTAGGCGGCTTCGATCACGTCATGGGCGCTGAAGCGCTGCTTGGGAGGCATACCAACCGCTCTTTTTTTCATGAAACAGGAAGCACCAATTTTAAAAAAACACCTGTTGCATGACATGTGTTTCGGCCTTGATGCAAGGTTTATCTCATCCCCGCTTGAAAAAAAACACGCGTTAGACTGGTTGATCGCTCCAGGGGTTGGTGAAGCGAAACGCCGCGATACCTCGAAAAATGAAAACCAACGGCGGCTCGTGTACCAAAACAGGGGTCTCCTCAGGTTTTTCAATTTGACTTCTATGCGTACCGTCATCATTTATTTGATTGGGCACAGCGGTTTCGATGCAGACATTGACGCCACCATTTCGACCGCAACGCTCAGCGCCCATCTCTTCGTTTCATGGCCTTGGAAACCGCTTTCCAGCCGAGATTGTGGCAATAACCCCCAACTTGGGTAAACAACCATCAAGGCTTATTGGTCAAGAACACAAAAGCCCTGCGTTGTGGCGATGATCAATGCCGGCCCAGGTTCGATAGGTGGGGCCTAAAGGTCAGTTATCGGAACCACCTATCAGGTGGCGCGAATCGGCGGGAAACACGTCTGGGTCGGGTCTTCGCCCGGTCGCATACAGTTCGTGCGATAGGTTGAAGCCCACATATGGGCCGTGACTGGCCGGTCTGTAGCCAGGTTTGGGTGGCACGGCAATCCAGAAGTTCAGGTCGGCCGGAGAGAAGATGAATGCTTGGCGGTTCTGGACGCCCCAGGTCCAACGCCAGGTTATCGTGGAAGAACGCACCAGCTCAAGGGCCCTGTCCATATCCATTGCCGGTGCATGGCTTGATGTGGTTTCAAATTGCCAAGATCGATAAAATGAAATAGAAACGCATTCATGCGAATGATCGTATCTGTAATAATTATGAAACGCTCAATTGGGGTATAGGCAAACCGGGGCGCCGAGCAGCATGTTGGCGGAGGGTGACAACCATGAAAACCATTAAAACCGTGTGCCATCGTGACTGCCCGGACACCTGCTTCATGGATGTCTCTGTCGATCGGGGCACCATCATCACCACCCGCGGCAGCAAGGAGAATCCTCTGACCCGGGGTTTTCTTTGCCCACGCGGTAACGGCGATCCTCAGCGGGTGTACAGCCCCAAACGGGTGCTGTACCCCCACTTGAAGTCAACTGCCGATGGATCGGATTCATTTTCCCGTATCGGCTGGGAAGCGGCCCTGGATATGGTTGCAGACCGGATTCGAACGACCATCGCGGAGCACGGCAGCGAGTCTGTCCTGCTTTACGATTATCCGGGTAACGTCGGCTTTTTGGCCTGGCACTACCCCAAACGACTCTGGTCCGCCCTGGCAGCCACAACCACCGATTACGCCCTGTGCAGCAGTGCCGGACACAAAGGCATCGGCCTGCACTATGGGTCGAGCCATGGGTTATCCTTGGCAGAAGTTGGCGCATCCACGGCAATTATTTTCTGGGGTCACAATGCCAAAATCAGCGCTCCGCACCTGTGGGCCATGGCCCGCCGGGCCAAGAAGGCGCGCGGGGCTGTGATTGTCTGTGTGGATCCACGGGAAAGCCCCACGGCTGCTGCTGCAGACATCTGGCTGCAGCCCCGGCCCGGAAGCGATGTTGCGCTGTGCTATGGCCTGGCCAATTACCTGATCGAGCATCAGGGAATCGACCTGACATTCATCGACCGCACCACCACCGGTTTTCCTGCCTATGCTGAAGCGGCCAGTGCCTGGACGCATCAACGGGTGCAACAAACCACCGGCGTTGATCGGGAGATGGTCGCTCGGTTCGCGGAGCTGCTGATGACCAAACGGCCGGCAGCTTTCATGATCGGCATGGGTTTACAAAAATCGAGGTGCGGGGCCGAAGCTGCACGCGCCGTATCGCTGCTGCCGGCCTTGCTGGGGTTGCACCGGGGATTTCATTACAGCAATGCACAAGGGCTTTCCATTGACTGGTCCTACATGCATGGCAAACAATTGTCCGGTCGCCGCAGCAAGGTGGTCAGTCAGGTGCAAATCGGCAACCAGTTGGCGGCCGGTGCGTTCAAGTTGGTTTATGTGATGGGATCCAATCCGGCAGTGACCCTGCCCGACCAATGCGCCGTGAGGCACGGCCTGGATCGCGACGATGTTTTCGTGGTCGTCCACGACACCCACTGGTCGGAAACCGCTGACCGCGCCGATGTGGTGCTGCCCGCTGCCACGTTCCTGGAAAAACGGGATCTTTGCATCTCCGACCATCACCCCTATTGCCGTCTTTCGGAAAGGGCCATCGACCCGCTGGGCCAAAGCAGGCACGAGATCCAAGTGATGCGGCAACTCGCCAAACGATTGCAGCTCAACCAGCCATACCTTGATGAAGATCCATGGGAGGCACTTGAAAAAACGCTGGACAATACATTTGTGGAAGGCGGCCTGAGCAGTCTACTTGCCGGAAAAACAGTAGAAGTCAGGCTGCGCCCCAGAAACGACTACCCAACCCCGTCGACAAAGATCGAACTGGCCGCAACAGCCCCCGGAAAAGCGATCACTGCGCTGCCCTTCCAGCATCCCATGCCGGAGGGCAGCGATCATTTTGTCCTGCTCAACAGCGCCACGGCCAACTACACCCACAGCCAGTTCACGGATGTGTACGGTCCGATTCCCCAGATTGTCTGGATTCACCCCGCAGACGCGGCTGCCCGTGGCATTCAAGATGGCGGAACGGTTCTGATCACCAACGATTTGGCCAGCGTTTGCCTCGCCGCCAAGCTGACGACCCGCGTATCTAAAGGCAGCCTATGGGCACCCCGTCCCCTGATCGGCTTGAACGGCATCCCCCTCAATGCCCTGACGCCGGGAATCAGTCAAGCCATTGGCAACGGCCCCATTTTCAATTCTGTCCAGGTACGGATCATGCCAGTGGACGAATATCCGACGGATGGCGCACCGGCCGATCCAATCGTTGATGGCGAATGATCGCGGCGATCGTGCTCGGCCGCGCCACCGATGCCTTGCTGTGATAGTGATTTGATAACTAGTGATCGTCCAGAAATAGGCAAAATTGGTTGAGATCAAGGTGTGCGAAGAATTTTACCGTAGGCGCCCCGCAGGAAGTGCCCTTGGGGTACATATGGTTGATATTCCGAGGAATAAATTTTGAGAACAACGCCGATATCGGGCAAATTGGCCATTTATGGATGGGCACTAATTAGTTCATGCAGGCATTGCTCTCTTGGGACTGGCTCAGCCGTTTGGCCATCAACTCATATTTTGCCGAGATCAAATCAAAATACGCTTTTGTCGAAAGCTCTCTCAAATAGAGATCAGACAGGTACCAGCGCCGGGTGTATTTTCCGACCGAGCGAAAGATTTCACAATTTTTGGCCACCATCAGATCGAAGGCCTTGCGTTTCATCCCCAGTACACCGGAAGCCATCTCAAACGGTGTGAAGCCATGGTAGTGCTTGTTGTATTCGTTTCTCGGCTGAACCGGCCGAAGGATTCGTTTTTCAAAATCGATTCCATCGGCATCGGAAAGCAGTTGGGTTGTCCGGGCCACCAGAACCTCAGTCAATACACGTACCCACCGTCGCTGACTGGATCGCGGCAGATCAGAAATGAGCAGCGTCGGGTTCTCTCGAATGAATCGCTCGCAGTCCGCTATGATTCGTTGGGCCCGCCAGTCGGCAATTCGTTTGGCCCGCTGGTTTTCATACGTCCAGGCGGCCCTTCCCAGATACGCTTTGGCGCTTTTGCCGGCGAAACGGCGTAAAAAAGTCAGCTCTTCTTCAATATCGGCGTAGAGCGTATAGCCCGGTTTTCTGCCGACAATGGCTTCTTTGATCTTCTCGATGCTCTGACTTTCTTGTTGTGCTATCATTTTTTGCGTGCGTTGCTTCAAGGCTACCGCCATTTCATAAATGTTGCGTGATACGCGCTTGAGCTCGCCGGATTCGTATCGGACAACCGATTGCTTGAGAACCGATGTGGGATGGACGCCAAGTGTGTCCTCCAAATAGTCCAGGATCGGGCGCATGCGCTCGTAGGATACCCAATCTTCACGGGACATCGCTTCAAATTCATCCAACCACTGATCAAGAAGGGGGCCATCAATACCCATGCTTGTGAATTTTTTACGCATGGCGTGTTCCACTCTAGCATCGACGTTACGAATCTTGCCGTTGAAGATGCGATGGTCGGATTTCTGCGACGGCGACAGACCGTAAAGGTCCCTGTACAGATCTGCTTTGGTGAGATCGTCATTGAGAAACAGCCACAGTTCCACCATGACGCGGAAGGTATCACCATCAACTTTCAGGGCCTCCCGTGGGGGAGCGGCGCTGCCGTAAAGCATCGTGTAATGCCGGTTGGATACGGTGTCCACCCGACCCTTGAGGATGTTGTATACCAGCATGTAAGGCAACCCCGTACGTTTGGCCAAAACGGCGGGGGATGCAGTTCCGTGGATCTCGAAAAGACGTTTCAGATCCTTTTCCGATATGTCGATACGAGGCTTTTTACGTCGCTTGCGTTTTCTTTCAGATTCCACCAATGGTGCCTCTCTGTAAGTGGACGGGACATGTATCAAGGCAACATGGTGGCTAGAAAAGGGGGGCGGGGCGTTGGAGGTGATGGATGACAAACGTTGAAAACGGGTGCGATAGCTCACTTTTCGTCGACAAGTCTGTCGAGACCACAACCGGAACGCCACTCACGGCCATGCATGATGCCGATCAAGTACCCGGTTGATGTTTGTGTTTCAGTATGGTTGGTCTCAGGAGCCGTTCGCACCACGCCTTGCCTAAATTCATCCATACGATACCTGAAGACTAGGCATTAAAGTGCGCATGTCAACAAGGTATGGCCTTGATGTCGGCTGCGTGCAGCCATGCGCGTTACTCGAATGATCCACCGGACGTAAACGGCGGCCGCCGGCGAAAGCGGGTCTGCATCGATCAATCGCCAATAACGCGATTACTTTTTAGGGAATCCGATAACAATCGTCTCGGCGCCGGGTTCGGTGTTGACCCGAACATCCAGGTCGATACTGCTGTCACGAATGCCCAGAGCCAAGGCCGTTTTTCCTTCGGCTGTGTCGATGTGGGTCATTTCTCTGAAAGCGTCACTGATCTTCTGACCAACGGCCTCCCCGGGAGAGGGGAGCTCAGTGGTCCTGTACGCAGCGGTAATGGACACCTTTCCGTCTGATGCGCGATGAAAGGATATCTCCTCCGCATTGTTGTTGATTCCGTGAAGCGCCGCCAGGGCGACCCATTTAACTGCTGCTTGCGTTGCATCCGGTTCACCAGAAATGGTGGACATTTCTTTGAGCGGATCGGTGGTGGCGTGGCAATCACACATTTCTTGAATCTTTTTATGCATACTGCTCGAATCTTTCATGGTGTTACTCCTTGCAAAATAAGTTACCCGCGTTTTAATGAATGCCTAAAAGAATCAGCATCCAGTTAAAACCTGTCAACACAACGGTAGTCTGGCGAAAGGGATCCCCTTGATGCCGGCTCGTGCCTCGACACAGGGCATCTTAGGCGAGGTTGACTAAGGCAGGTTCAATACCGCTGCTTGCACCAGGTTAAACAATGCGGTGGGATAGAATC
>JASFFF010000023.1:0-16413 GCA_050124445.1 Desulfosarcina sp. | reverse complement strand
AACTGAACCTGTCCGGACTAACAACCACCGCAGTTTAGATGCCTTTGAAGGCCATCTGGGAGCAAGTCGATGGCCACTATTTCGATATTTCTGGTAATATGGTTGACATCCTGTTCAGGTTGGCTTATGATCTGTTTATGAAACTTGACATCGACAGCGCAGCGACATTGCTCAACCAACTGGGAAACCCGACGCGATTGAAAATCGTGCGTGAATTGGTTCGTTTTGAAAGAAGCGGCATGGCTGTGGGTGAGATTCAAAAAAAGTTGGGTACGCCGAATTCCACATTATCTCACCACATCAACCATCTTAGAAATGCTGGATTAATCAAACAGCAGCGAGAAGGCACGGTTTTGCGATGTTTCGTTGACTATGAAAAAATAGAGTCCATCGTAACATTTTTAACCGAAGCGTGCTGCATTGCCGAAGCAGAGGATTAACGTAAATTTTTTTGACACAAAATTTTTGTATTTCTGGAATATGTAAAATTAAACGGGATTGAGATGACGACCGCATTAACGACGCTGAAAAAGAATGAGAAGGTGGCCTTCCTCTTCAATGACCGGGTGGTTGTGGCCATTCTGCTTTTGCTGACAACCATCACCGTGATTGATCGCAGTCAGGCGTGGCAGAGCATCACTTTCGTGGCCGATGCGCTGGTGCGCATCTCTCCATTTTTCATTTTGGCCATTCTATTTGCTGCCTACGCCAAGGCCAGCGGTGTCGATCAGCTGATCGCCCGTGCGTTTTCGGGCAATACGACGGTGGCCATCGTGGCCGCCTCGCTGGCTGGGGCATTATCGCCATTTTGCTCATGCGGTGTCATACCCATCATCGCTGGCATGCTGGCATCCGGTGTGCCCTTGGCCCCTGTGATGGCATTTTGCATCGCCTCGCCGATCATGGACCCGGAGATGTTTCTGCTTACCGCTGCGGGAATCAACGTCAATTTTGCGATTGCAAAAACGGCCACCGCATTGGGCATGGGACTGTTATCCGGTTTTTCCATATGGGTGATTCAACGATTGGGATATTTCCGACAGCCACTGAAAAAGGCCAGTGGGTGCGGATGCGGCACGTCTGGTTTTGATCCACAGGCGCCGATCAAAATTTCCTGGCGCTTTTGGCAAGATTCAACCAGAAGAGAGGCGTTCAATGCGCAGGTAAGAACCAATGGATGGTTTCTGGGAAAATGGATGGCCTTGGCTTTTTTTATCGAAAGCCTGATGATTGCCTACATACCGGCCGAATGGGTCGCCAGTCTTGTAGGAACCGGTAGCGCGATGGCCATACCGGCGTCCGCAATTATCGGCGTGCCGGCGTATATGAATGGCTATGCGGCCATTCCGTTGATATCGGGGATGATGGCGCTTGGCATGACACCCGGTGCGGCCTTGTCATTCGCCACCGCCGGTGCCGTGTCCTCGATCCCTGCGGCGATGGCTGTTTTTGCACTGGTAAAGCGGACGCTATTTTTCTTCTATTTGGCCTTGGGACTTGTCGGCTCCGTGATGGCCGGATATTTGTATGCGCTTTTCAATTGGCTGTAACCCCCCTTTACGCAAACCGACCGCCTGTTTACAAGTGATTCCAAATGCAGCTATAACCGAGTATCCGTGCTAACCGCTCCATCGCAACGGAAGATGACGATGATGGGAGGATCTGGGATGACGACTTTCAAGGTTGTTAAACTTGCGGCGGTTTTCGTTTTATCAGGGCTTTTGGCCGGATGTGCCACGGTATCCTTTGATCAGCCAAAAACCTACAGCACCGCGATTGTCGACAACAGTGATACCCGGTTGGGTCTGGACGCCGCGGCGGTGGCCATGCGGCATGAGGGGGGGAGCGGTTTCTATCCCCTGAATCGGGGCATGGATGCACTGGGTGTCAGGCTCCGATTGGCCGAAAGGGCCCAAAAGAGCATCGATTTGCAGTATTTCTTGATGAAAAACGATACCGCCGGCGCCGTGATCGCCAATGCCCTGCTCAAGGCGGCGGACCGCGGTGTTCGGGTCCGATTCTTGCTGGATGACGTTTTTACCAGCGTGCCCGATGACAGTTTCCTGTTGATCAATCAGCATCCCAATATCGATATCCGGATTTTCAATCCTATCTCCCGCCGCGGATTATACATGTTGAATTTTGTCGGTCATTTCAGCCAAGCCAACCGGCGCATGCACAACAAATCCTTTACGGTGGACAATGCGGTCAGCGTTGTGGGCGGGCGCAATCTCGCCGATGAATATTTTGGACTCAAAACCGACTCTGTTTTTGTCGACTTCGATGTACTGGCCATGGGACCCATCGCGGCCGAGATATCCCACTCCTTTGACGAATACTGGAATCACCCACGGGCAGTGCCCATCGACCAGTTCATCGATGACAAAAAGAGAGAAGATCTGGAAACCGTACGCGCCGAGATCGCCGAAGAATTTGATGGGATCTACAACACGGTTTACGAGCAAGCGCTCAACAGCAAGCTGCTGCAAGATCTCATCGCCAATCGACAGCCGCTGTTTGCCGGCCAGGCCCGTGTGCTTGCCGACAGCCCCGACAAGCTGGTCAACCAGATCAATGAAACACATATGCGTCTGGCCATGGATTTACGTGACGTCATCCTCAGTGCCGAAAAAGAGGTTGTCTTTATTTCGCCATACTATGTGCCGGGCAAGCGGGGCGTGCAGTTTGTTCGCGACCTGGTGGCCAAGGGGGTGCGCGTCGTGGTTCTGACCAATTCTTTGGCCTCCAACAATCATGTGCCTGTGCATTCAGCCTATACGCGCTATCGCCGGGATGTCATCCGGGCAGGTGTCGAACTGTATGAAGCGCGTGCCAACGCCGCCCGTGAAATAAAGAAAGATGCAACCGCCCCCGACGCCATGACCCTGCACACCAAGGCATTTATCATCGACCGCAGAAAATTGTTTGTGGGCTCTTTGAACCTGGATCCCCGCTCGATTGAGCTCAACGCCGAAATGGGCCTGCTGATTGATTCGGCAGAAATGGTCGACGATTTGACGCACGACATGGAACAAACCTTGGCCACCTTGACCTATCGGGTCATTCTAAACGACAAGGGCCGGCTGGAATGGCACTGCCGGATCGATGGCCGGGACGTAATTGAAACCACAGAGCCCCTCGCCAACGGGTGGCTGCGCTTCAAAGCCTGGCTGATGAAGATCGCCCCCGAAAGCCAGCTGTAACCCTGAAGGGTGGCCCATGGTCGAACCCGGCGGCACGTGCAAACGGATCAAAAGCGTCCCTTGAAAGTCAACCCGACAAACGGTGCCGTGTCATAGTCCGTTTCGCCTAATTCGTTGGCATTTTGATCCTCGATGGTGATGCTGCCACCAAACAACGCGCCGGCGTTGATGTCGAATTGATACCGTTCCCCCACCAGCCAACCCACACGCGCGAATGTCGCCAGAAAGTCCACCTGCCCGATACCGTCGGCCACTGCGCTGCTGTCATCCAGTCGGAAACGGTAAGATCGATAGGCACCGCCAACACCCATCTCCAGATTCGCTTTGGGGGTGTACACCAGTTCCAACCCAGCCGGGCCTACCGGACCCGCCCGAAATGGGTTGGTCAGTTTCAGCCGCTCGTTGATCTGCCAATCAATAACCACAAAAGGAAAGGCCTCCGTCTGATCCAGGCGTTCGAAAACACCGGCACCTAAACCCATCATCAGGTTGGGTCCGAAACGGTAGGCTGCCGAAAAGACGGCACCATAAGAGAGGGATTCACTGGTTTCGGCACCGGTGGCACCGGCAAAATCGAGCGATGGAACCATGCCGAATCGCCAGTTGTTGTCGGTGCTGTAAAAAATGGGGATGCTGATCCCCGGCCGGATAATTTCATCCCACAGATCGACCCCGGCGAGACCGGCGACGTCACTGAAATTCCAGCGTTCGTAGTCGAAACTCAGTCCGAGACCGATCATCCAGTTGCGGTCAATGAAGCGGGCCACGTCAAAACGCAAGAAATGGCGCTGTACATCGAACTTCCCGCCAGCATCCAGGTCGGTTTCGAACTGGTAAATGGGCGTGTAGGAGAACGTGTAGCCGGTCTTCGGAAGGCCCTCGTTCGCGGCACCCGCCTGAAGAAACGGATACAGGACAAATATGACCAGAAGCAAAATCAAGCGGATCGGTTTGGGCCAGCACAACACCATTGATACCTCCTTTACCATGAAAGCGCATAGCGGGCTTTAAGGGCAACTGTTGGCTTCAGAAGCGGTAGCGCAATCCGGCACACACGGCGTTTGAACCGCCATCTTCGGCCACGACCCCGAAACTATCGGAGCGGTGGTGCAGCCGCAGCAGCACTTCCCATCTGGAAGCAGGCGGACCCGCAGTCAGTTCACCGAACCAGTAGACCAGCCAGCGGCTGCTGGAGTCGTTGGTCTCCAGCTCCACGGGTGGCACCTCGGTTGCGTAAGAGGGCCCGATCCCCCAGGCCAGGCTGGTGGACACGTATGTATCCCAGGGAAATCGGTGCCAGCGCAAGGCAAGGATGGGCAGATTGAACTCCCAGTGGCTTTGATCCCCGGAATATTTCCCCACCTGGGCTTCGAGTTCCCAGGATAGGCGGTCGTTGAAGAATCGGGCAGCCGTCCAGGTACCCGCTACGACAACCAATGTGGCATCGGCGTATTCGGCGTCGGCAAGGAACGCCTTTTCCCATTTCTCTTTGGTCAGCCGTCCCGCGTAGGCCGCCACGGAGAAATCGTGGGCATGAACGATGCCACCCAGTCCCCATAGCACCAAGTGAAGCACAACGATCAAGTTGCGCATGATCCTGATCTTTGACATCGGCCCTGAATAGCATCTCTGCTGTTGCCGATCAAGCGCCAGCCATAAACTAATGATGGGAATGGAGGGTCTTCTTGATGCGTTCTCTGGCTTGGTTGGACAGTTTGGAAAACGCCGGGTCGCTTGAGGGCAGATCGCCGTCGATCAGACGACTGGTCGTCCTGAGCAGCATCAATTGGCGGCGGAATCGGGCACAATAGCGGCACATCACCAGATGAACGCGAATCGCCAGACGATGATGCAAGGGCAGGGACATATCCATGGACAGGGATACCTTTTGGGATACATCTTTGCAGCGAAACATCCAGTGGTTCATGCTGGTCGTCCTTTTTGCCGCCCGCTGAACCCAACCAATTCAAGGCACTTGCGCAGCAGCATCCGCGCCCGGTATAGCAGCACCCAACAATTGTTGGCGGTTATGTCAAGTTTATTACAAATCTCTTCGGTACTCCACCCGTCTATCTCCTTGTACACGAACGCATCGGCGCTTCGCTGCGGCAATTCAGACAGGCATCGATAAAAATGATCCAAGAATTCTCTGGTTTCGTGCGCCTTACCGGGGTTGGTGCGCCAGTGGGCCGGCCGCGTCTGCCAGCCGCCTTTGGCATTGAACAAGGCATCGATGTTGTCGGGATCATCCACCAGGTCTTGGGCAAGAAACGTTGACTTGTGTTTGCGATAATGATCGATGAGCTTGTGTTTCAAGATTCCGAATAACCACGTTTTCTCCGACGAACGGCCCTCGAACCGTCCAATCCATAGGGCACAGCTTCCGGTCAGTGCCTTGGTCGCACGCCATTGTCAACCCTTACACCGGGCAGGTCGATTGTAGGCGGTCCACGCGGTCGGTTTGAAGTCAACGACCACCCGCGTGGCGGGTGGCTTGCGTTTCCGGCCAACAGCAGGTAAGGCAAAAGCACCCTGGTGCTTCAATGGTTGCGGTTGCTACCGGGTGCCAATCAACCGGCTCGCTTCGGAAAATGTAAGGAAGCCATTGACGAACCGACATAAGCTGCAAATTTTGATAATGTGAAGGCTTACATAATTCAGCCAGCAGGTCAAACCGGCCGGTATCGGCGAAGACGGCCATACCGCTTCGCTGTTTCCCGGCCATGCGGCCTGCCACGAAAGCCGGCGCTGGGTGGTGGCGGTGACGAACGCACCCAAACCGCCGCCGATTCGAATCACGATGACCTTGCCGCTGATCAACAATGCCCGCAACGTGGCCGTCGTGGCGTCCGGACCTGGAAAAAGACACGTTTTGTCTCAGGCTTGGCTCCCGGAAAAGACACCCGCCGACCTACCGATCCAACAGGTCGCCCCGTTGAATGGTGAGCTGCAGTGGTTCGTCGATCAGGCGGCAGCCCCGTCGAGGGGAACCAAACCTCACAACAGGATTCAATCCAATGACGTCGAATACGAAAAGAAAAACGCTTAAAAAAGTACTCATTGTCGGGCTGATCGCTTTGGGCATTGTCGCCTTCCGGTATTTCGAACTGGGGCAATACCTCACGCTTGATTACATCAAGGCTTCTCAGGCGAAATTTCACAGCCTCTATCTCTCACACCGCTTTCTCGTCATTGCCATTTATATGGGCATATACATCGCAGTGACGGCCCTTTCATTGCCCGGTGCCGCAGTGCTCACCCTGGCAGGCGGAGGGCTGTTCGGGCTGGTGGCGGGAACTCTGATTGTCTCCTTTGCCAGCACCATTGGGGCCACCTTGGCCTGTTTGGTCTCTCGATTTCTCTTGCGGGACTGGGTCCAAAACAAATTCGGAGACAAGCTGAAAACGATCAACGCCGGCATCGAAAAGGAAGGGGCCTTTTATCTCTTCTCGCTTCGCTTGGTGCCAATTTTCCCATTTTTTGTCATCAATCTGCTCATGGGACTGACCCGTTTGCCCCTGTTCACCTTTTTCTGGGTTTCCCAGATCGGCATGCTGGCCGGAACCGTGGTATACGTCAATGCCGGCAAGGAACTGGCTAAAATCGACTCACTGTCCGGAATCCTATCGCCGGGATTGTTGATCTCCTTTGTGATACTGGGACTTTTCCCGATCACTGTGAAAAAATTACTGGCCCTGTATAAGCGAAAATACAAAGCAAAAATGGCCAGCGCCGACGGTCAATCGGCTCCCTAAACAATAAATCAGGAGGCTGACCATGCCCGCGATCAATGACAACGCCAACGGCACCACGGCTGTGATCCCATGAAACAGGCCATGCTGAAACAGCACTATATACAGCTTCAGAGTATGTTTGATACGGAGCCGGCTATCGAACGATTGAAGGCACACAAAGCGGATGGCCGGCCTGCGCCCCGGCCCGTATGACAGCTGGTTGTAGCCGGCATCTGGCTGGCCTCGGAAAGGTTGGACTGAGCATCTGAAGTGGGGTATGCTTGATTGGTTGTCTTCAAACCGGGTGCGATGCACCCGGTCACAACCGCAACCATTTAGGCACTATGGTGCTTTTTCCTTTCCGGCCGTTGGCCGGAATTTGAAGAACCCCGCAGCAAGCTGCGAGGAATCTTCGATCGTAAGGAATGCTGCCTATTTTGTATTCGCTCGCTAACCCCGCCGCCCCGATGAGCGGAATCTTTTCTTCGCTTCGACAAGCGACGGTGAATGCGCGCGCTGTTGCGGTTCAAGCCACCCGCTACGCGGATGGTCGTTGACTCGGATTGAAGCGGTGCAATTGCATCCTTTTTTTTGCGTGTCTATCGGAGGATCTCAGTGGGCGGAGTATCCCAGCGACAGCGATTTATAGGGACCTTATTGGGTCAACAAACGGACCGGTTTCCCTATTTCGACCTTGAACCCGACGAAGCCACGCTCAGTCGTTGGTACCGGGAGGGGCTTCCAAGCAACACATGCATTTACAAGCATTTCAATTTGGAAAAGCACCATTCCGTGGGACTGAGGCTGCACAGCTATCCGTTTTACCAAAAAGCGCCGGGACTGCTCGACGATCCGTCTGCTTTCAAGCGCCACTACGACCCCGATCAACGTTCACGATACGCACG
This sequence comes from Desulfosarcina sp., assembly GCA_050124445.1. Lineage (GTDB taxonomy): Bacteria > Desulfobacterota > Desulfobacteria > Desulfobacterales > Desulfosarcinaceae > Desulfosarcina. Next base: position 8,571 of record JASFFF010000023.1, on the reverse strand, counting down.
TGGTTTTGTGAAGCGAAGCCAACGCCTCCATCGGGAGGGGCGGGTTGTTTATGTGGATGCCTCGGGCGGCGGTTTGCTGCAAATGTTGGGTGTGGGGGATTGGAATTCGCTGTTGGCCGCCTGCGCGGCCCTAGTTAAAAAGCCGCACATGGTTGCGGATCTGGTAAATAAAACCACCGAATTTTACTGTGTCTGCCTGGACCGGGTGCTGTCCAAAGTAAAGGTGGCCTATGCTTCGTTTTATGAGCCGATCGCCTCCAACACGGCCCCTGTAATTTCCCCTGAAATGTTTGAACGCTTCGCCATACCAGGCTACCAAAAGGTCATGGCCCTGATGAAAAAACACCGTGTCCCGCTGCGCGTCATGTGCACCACAGGCGGCAATTTGACATCGCTGTTGCCGTCTCTTATCGATGCCGGCATCAATGCGCTCTGGATCAGCAACATCCGCAGCGCTGGCATGCAATACGCCAGGCTTCGTCGCCGATTCGGGCCCGAGATCGCCCTGATCGGCGGAATTGACGCGACCGCCCTGGCCCGTGATGAAAACGCTGTTCGCAAGGTGGTCCAGGAAACGGTACCGGAATTGCTGGCCGGCGGTCGCTATCTGCCCTGCCTCGATGACCGCCCTCGCAACACGATTCCCTTGGCCCATTACCGGCTGTATCGTCAGCTTTTAGAAGAAATTTCTCGAAAGGGATGACCCTTATGCGTTAAGCGTCCGATTAGGCTTTACTGCAGTCCTCCACGCCTTACATGTGATGAACATCTTCTTGTTGATTTTTTACCTTTATCTTTCGCATTTCCGAATGAATTTTGAAGAACCGGCTTTCGGCCTCTTCGCCGCCGATTAAAATGAGCTCGTTGTTTTGGCTAAATCGATAGGAGGGATCCGGATTGACGCACATCGTTCCTGGGTCGCAAATGGCAACCACATTGCAGCCCGTCTGGGAACGTATTTGGGACTCAGCGAGAGATTTGTTCACATAAGATTGGGGCACGCCAACACGAAATATGTTCAGACCCTCGGCAAGCATTAATAATTCATCAGGCTTCAGCAAGTTAAAGAGGGTACTGGTGGCCATGGATGCATAGGACATGACAAGGTCCGCGCCGGCATTGTGTAATTTGGATATATTTCTTTCGAGATTGGCACGACTGATGATCTGGACATCGGGTGAAAGCTTGCGGCAGTAAATTGTCAGGTAAATGTTGGTCGGGTCGTCATGGGTGGTAATGATAACCGACGGGGTGGTTTTGATCCCGGCCTGCAACAGTGTGTTGATATCAGCCGCGCTACCGCAAATGAAACGCTCATCCTGAATAAGCTTCTGTTTCTTTTCTATAATTCGGTGTTCAATGTTGCGTTCCATCAAGACATCTCCGGCTGCCCGGCCGACACGACCACCACCCAAAATCAATGCTGGGGCCTTGTGTTTTATATCCCTACCCAATTTTTCATCAAACGCGCCGAATTGATCAGCGGACCCGGCCATCAATAGAACGGTCGTTGGATTGATAGTGGTTTGAGGAGTCGGTATGATAAATTTACCCCGCTCCCACACCCCCACCACATTGATTCCGATGGTCTCGCGCAACTGACTTTGCTGGAACGTTTTACCGACAAGCGGGGTTCGCATGGCCGGGGCTTCTGCAATCAGAAGTGATTCGATCTTACCGATGACGTTTGTCATGGTGGTGATGCCAAGGACCCTGCGCGCCAACGATTGGCCCAGCAACTTTGTAAATTGAAATACATGCGTGCTTCCGGCCAATTCGAGAATATCGACGGAATCGTCAAGATCGGCATTGGCGGCAATTGACACGGTTTGAGAAATTTCTCTAACGGTAAAAGCAATATTGGTGTTCATCATGTCGTCAACATTTGCGACGACCAAAGCGGCATCTTCCGTTCTCAATCGCCGGTAGGTCTTCGGATGATCCAAATCCCCAACAGCAACCTTGAAGCCTTGATCTTGCAGCTCCAAAGCTTTTTGCACGTCTTCCACCAAGATGACATAATCATGATGATACTGTTCCAACCTTTCGGCTAAATGGACAGCAACCGAGTCAAAGTTGGTTAGAATGACATGGTCTTTCGTACCCGCAGACAATTCCCGCGGTGCTTTGGACCTGGCCTGGGCTTCCAGCCAAGGCAGATAGAAAAATTGGATAAACGTAAAGGGAAGCATGGTCAGCAAAAATACGATTCCCGACATAAGGACAACGATCGAGAACACTTTGCCAAGATCGCTTGCAAATGTAATGTCACCGAATCCAAGCGTGGACATAACCGTCAGCGTCCAGTAAAATCCCGTGACCCAGCTAAACTGTCTGTTTTCAAATATCATTATAAAATGAAACAGGACGCTGAAGATCGTAACCATAACAATCAGGGCGATGAAAAATTTTATCAAGGCCCAAATGTTGCGTTCCTGTTTTTTAGAAATTAGATGGATGAATTCACCGAATAAAAGCTTCATTGGCATGGTCCGAATTGCTTGATGACGAATGCTGTGCGGAGCGAAACTACAATATGTGGTATTGAACAATTTCGTTCATAGCAATATAAACATCATAAATTATTATTAAAATCAATATAAATAATTGTTATCCGAACAACGCTTACCCTATCCGGGATGAGACCGCTCATATATCTCAACACACTTGATGGTGATTGAAAAATATCCGCTCCTACACAGAGAACCCGCCTGTCGGGGCCCATCCCAGCGATATTTCTATTGACAAATCGACCACCCCGGTTTAAAAGATAAAAAAGTGACTGAGCGTTCGCTCGGATTGCTGCCCATAATTGCTAAGATTGAATGAGATGACAACATGTTAAGCCAGAATGAGCGCAAGTTCGAAACAGAGGGAATTCCAACCCAGGTCAAAAACCAGGCATTGGTGGCACAACGCCGGCGGCAGATCGTGGATGCCTCCGTAAACCTGTTCATCGAAAACGGGTTCCACAAGACCACCACACGCCAGATCGCCCGGGCCAGCGGTATTTCCATTGGATCGCTCTACGAATATATCGCCACCAAAGAAGATGTGCTCTACCTGGTATGCGACGCCATCCATGCGGAAATCGAGCGTGGCGTTGCCCAAGCCCTCACTCGGGCCAAAAAGGGCAAGAATCCCCTGTCTGAAGTGATTCGCGAATACTTCATGGTCTGCCACCGCATGAACGACCACATTCTGCTGATTTATCAGGAAACCCAGTCCCTGCCCGCCAAATGGCAGCGGGTTGTGCTGGAAAACGAGATCCGCATCACCGGTATTTTCACTGGCGTACTGGCCAAACTCATGCAGTCAGGGGATCTGCCGCGCATATCGGCCCGCCGGCTGGACCTGGTGGCCCACAACATCTCGGTCCTGGGACACATGTGGACCTTCCGGCGCTGGTTTCTGGCCAACCATTACCGCATCGATGAGTATATCGATCTTCAAACCCGCAGCATCTTGGGCATGTGCCGCGAAAATGAAATAAAATGACAGGGCCCAAGGGGTCGAGGATTGAAAGGAATACGGGAGCAGATATAAAAAGGATTGTACCACTTGACCCCTTGATCATCCTGGAATCCCGGAATCCGGTCATGTGGGACACAGAATGGACAAAAACCCCATTACTATCTAATTCAGGAGGTATGGAATGGATTTTGCGCTCAACAAAACCCAGAAGGACATTCAAAAAGCAGTCAGGGACTTCGTCAAGGGCGAGTTTGACAAGGAGCTGGCCTTCGAGATGGAAAAAAAACACGAGTTCCCCCGCAAAATCTGGAAGAAAGCCTGCGACCTGGGACTGCTCGGCGTCCATTTCCCGGAAGCCTATTCCGGCCAGGGGCTGGGTTGTCTGGAAGATATTCTGGTTATCGAAGAGCTTTGCCGCGGCGATTCGACCATCGGCAGCGCCATCGCCCTGGCCCCGTTCGCCTCGGAAATCATCCTGCACTATGGCACCGATGACCAGAAGCAAACCTACCTGCCGGCTGTGGCCGAAGGGGATATGCTCTCCGCCGGCGCCTTCACCGAGCCGGACCACGGATCCGACATCACCTTTATGGACACCACCGCCGTTCGCGACGGCGATGAGTGGGTGGTCAACGGCGGCAAGACCTTTATCACCAATGGCGGATTGGCCGGTTTTTACAGTGTGTTGTGCCAGACGGATCCTGATGCCAAGCCCGGCTATCGCGGGCAGAGCCTGATTCTGATTGAAGCCGATCGGCAAGGCCTCTCAACCACCGATGTGGGTGAAAAAATGGGCATTCGCATGATGGCCACCGCTGAGGTCATTTTCAAGGATGTCCGTGTACCGGCGTCCAACCTGATCGGCGAGGAAAACAAGGGCTTCTATCACGTGTTGCACTTTTTTGATGAGAGTCGCATCCAGGTTGCCGCCCAGGCCCTGGGCACCGCCCAGGGCGCCTATGACCGCGCCCTGGCCTACGTGAAACAACGCGAGCAGTTTGGCAAGAAGATCGCCCAGTTCCAGGTCACCCAGCACAAGCTGGCCGACATGGCCACCAAAATCGAACTGGCGCGGCTGATCACCTACAAGGCAGCCTGGAATTTCGATCAGGGCCGCATCGACCCCAAGCTCACCTCCATGGCCAAGATGTACGCAGCCCGTACCGCCGTGGAAGTGGCCGACGAAGCCATCCAATTGCTGGGCGGCTACGGCTACATGACCGAGTATGAGGTGGAACGCTTCTACCGGGATGCCAAGATCACCGAAATTTATGAAGGCACCAAGGAAATCCAGAAAAACACCATCGCCAGTGCGCTGATCGGCAAACTGAAATAAAGGGTTGAACACCCATCAATATCGTCTCTTCGGAAGGCATCCCCTCCATGATACCCGATGCCTTCCGGGGTTACCTCAAACCAAGGTAGCGCTGATGCTGGGACCTGAGCCTTTCGACCGCCACCACTGCACCTTTCCGGCGATGTCCGACAGTCACCCATCGGACTGTCCAGGACCCGGGAAAGCCACCCGCTTGGCGGCCGGCAACAACCAGGAACAGCCACAGGAGGACGCATGAACGACGACATCCGGGTCTACCGGCCCACAAACAACGTACGGGTCGTTACGGCAACATCCCTTTTTGACGGTCACGACGCCTCGATCAACATTTTCAGGCGCATTCTACAAAGCACCGGTGTGGAGGTGATCCATCTGGGCCACAACCGTGCGGTAAAGGAGATTGTAGACGCGGCCATCGAAGAGGACGCCCAGGGAATAGCCATATCCAGCTACCAGGGCGGCCACCTGGAATTCTTCAAGTACATGGTGGACCTGCTCAGTGAAGCGGGTGCCGATCACATCAAAGTATTTGGTGGCGGGGGGGGTGTGATCGTTCCAGATGAAGTCAAGGAACTGGAAGCTTACGGTGTCGCCAAAATCTACTCGCCGGAAGACGGTACCCGCATGGGACTCCAAGGGATCATCAATCATATGGTTGAATTGATGGATTTTCCCCGCGCAGACGAAACGGCCCTGGATCTTTCCAATTTGAGCGCCGGGAACAAGCTGCAGGTGGCCAACATGATCACCGCTTTGGAACAGGCCAAGGCCAAGGAGAACGGCCACCTGGTCAAGTTCCGGCAAGCGCTGAAAAACAAGATCGGCGACCGCATCGTACCGGTTATCGGCATTACCGGCACCGGCGGCGCCGGTAAATCGTCCCTGACCGACGAACTGATTCTGCGCATGCTGCACGACTTCAAGGAGATTCGCATCGCCATCATCAGCGCCGATCCGTCACGCAGAAAGACCGGCGGGGCCCTGCTGGGCGACCGCATTCGCATGAATGCCATCGGCAGTCCGCGCATCTATATGCGCTCCATCGCCACCCGGCGCTCCCATACCGAAATTCCCGAGGCCCTGGGAGAGGTGCTGGACGTGGTCAAGGCGGCCGGCTACGATCTGGTGATCGCCGAAACTGCCGGCATCGGCCAGGGGGACTCCCACATCATCGATCTGGTGGACTTGTCCATGTATGTCATGACCAGCGATTTCGGCGCCGCCTCCCAATTGGAGAAGATCGACATGCTGGATTTTGCCGACCTGGTTGTGGTCAACAAGTTCGAGAAACGTGGGGGCGAGGATGCCGTGCGCGACGTGCGCAAGCAGGTCCAACGCAACCATGCCGCCTTCGACCGCTCGCCGGATGACATGCCGGTATACGGCACCATCGCATCCAAATTCAACGACGACGGGGTCACCGCATTGTACCACGCCCTGCTGGATACCATTAAGGAAAAGACCGGCGTGGCCTTTGCCTCCAGCCTGCCCCGGTCCGGCACCAAGCAGTCCACCTCCAAGACCATTATCATCCCACCCGAACGCACCCGCTACCTGGCCGAGATAGCCGATACCGTGCGCAGTTATCACCAAGAGACCGAGCGCCAGGCCGATGCCATGCGGCGGGTGTGGCACCTGGAAGAGACCGCCAGAGCACTGGGCGCGGACAGCTTGGAAGGCGACGCCTCGGCCCTGCTGGAGCGCCTCAACGCTGAGATCAAGAGTGCCCGGGAAGCCCTTAACAGCGAAACCGAAAAACTGGTCAAGACATGGGAGGCGACCAAATCCGCCTATTCCGGCGACGAACTGGTCTACACCGTACGAGGCAAAGAAATCCGTGTGCCCTTGTATACCGAGTCCCTCTCTCATCAGAAGATCCCCAAAATCTCATTGCCCCGCTTCAAAGACCCCGGAGAGGTCTACCGCTGGTTGAGACGAGAGAACCTGCCTGGCCATTTCCCGTTTACCGCCGGCGTCTTCCCCATGAAACGGGTGGGGGAGGATCCCACGCGCATGTTTGCAGGCGAAGGCGATCCGGCCCGAACCAACCGCCGCTTCAAGCTGCTATCGGCCAACAGCGAGGCCAAACGTCTGTCCACGGCCTTCGATTCGGTAACCTTGTATGGCACCGACCCGGACCGCCGCCCGGATATCTACGGAAAAGTGGGCAACTCCGGTGTCAGCGTCTGCACCCTGGAGGACGTGAAAGTGCTCTACGGCGGCTTCGATCTGTGCGCACCCAACACATCCGTCTCCATGACCATCAACGGCCCGGCGCCGATCATGCTGGCCATGTTCCTCAATACGGCCATCGATCAGCAGGTAGAAAAATATTCAGCTGAAACCGGTCAGGCACCATCGACTGAAACCTACGAAAATATCAAAGCCGACGTGTTGGAAAATGTGCGCGGCACCGTTCAGGCCGATATTCTCAAGGAGGACCAGGGCCAGAATACCTGCATCTTCTCCATCGACTTCGCCTTGAAGATGATGGGAGACATCCAGGAATATTTCATCGAGAAAAACGTACGCAATTTCTACTCGGTCTCAATATCCGGCTATCATATCGCCGAAGCCGGCGCCAATCCCATCAGCCAGCTGGCTTTCACTTTGGCCAACGGCTTCACCTATCTGGAATATTACCTGTCCCGCGATATGCCGTTGGATCGCTTTGCGCCCAACCTTTCTTTCTTCTTCTCCAATGGCATGGACCCTGAGTACACGGTCATCGGCCGAGTGGCTCGCCGCATCTGGGCAGTGGCACTCAGGGAGAAATACGGCGCCTCGCTGCGAAGCCAGATGCTCAAGTACCACATCCAGACTTCCGGGCGCAGCCTGCACAGCCAGGACATCCAGCTCAACGACATCCGCACCACCCTTCAGGCCCTTTGTGCCATCTATGACAACTGCCAGAGTCTGCACACCAACGCCTTCGACGAAGCCATCACCACGCCCACCGAAGAGTCGGTGCGCCGTGCCCTGGCCATCCAGTTGATCATCAACCGTGAATGGGGCCTGGCCAAGAACGAAAACCCCTACCAGGGAAGCTTTGTGGTCGACGACCTCACCGACCTGGTGGAAGAAGCCGTGCTCATGGAGTACGAAAAAATTACCACCCGCGGAGGGGTGCTGGGCGCCATGGAAACCGGCTATCAGCGCAGCAAGATTCAAGAAGAGTCCATGTACTACGAAACTTTGAAACACACGGGAGAATATCCCATCATCGGCGTCAATACGTTCCGCGATCCCCATGCCGATGGGGCGGATCTTCTCGAGGGTGCCTCGTGCATCGACCTGGCCCGGGCCACCACCGAAGAGAAAGAGTCCCAACTGGAAAGGCTGAACGCCTTCCGGAGTCGACATGCCGATCGATCGCCCGAAGCCCTGGCGAGACTGCAGCAGGTGGCGCTTACCGGCGGCAACATCTTTGAAGAACTGATGCAGACCGTCAAAACCTGCAGCCTGGGGCAGATCACCAACGCGCTGTATGAGGTGGGGGGTCAATACCGACGCAACATGTAAAAAAGTGACTCAAAGTGGCCTTTAGACTCAATCTCTGCGTTGGATTTACGATTCAAATCCTCGACAACCCCCCAAGGTTGCCTCCGGTTTGAATCGTAAATCCGCCTTGACCTTGAACCTAAATTCTCATTTTGAGTGCGACTTTCTATGGCACCTAATAGGAGAACTGAAATGAATGAGGCAGTGATTGTCAGCGCTGTACGAACGCCGTTGGGCAGTTTCAATGGAACCTTGGCCGG
>JASFFF010000022.1:0-16602 GCA_050124445.1 Desulfosarcina sp. | reverse complement strand
GCTTGCTGCTGGTGGTCTATTTTTTCCTCGATCTGTATTACTTCAAAAAGGAGACCGGGCGCGTCCCCAAAGATGAAGCCGAAAAGACGCCCCTGAGGCTGGTGGGCACCCACAATTTTTTATTTCTGTTCGGGATTATTGGTGCCGTGTTGATGAGCGGGGTGGTCGACTGGGGAGAAGTGACTCTGCTGGGCGTCCATCGCGGTGTCCAAGACTGGGTCAGGGATGGCTTGCTGATCGTCATGGGGCTGCTTTCCATGGCCACCACCCGGGTGGAAATACGGGAAGACAATGATTTTACCTGGTTTCCCATCATTGAGGTGGCCTACCTGTTTGTGGGCATTTTCATCACCATGATACCCTGCCTGTTGATTCTCAAAGCCGGTGCCAACGGCCAGTTGGCCTTTTTAATCAATGCCGTCGAGGCACCTGTACACTACTTCTGGGTGACTGGTGCCCTATCCGGATTTTTGGACAATGCACCCACTTATCTGACTTTTTTCAATACCGCTCTAGGCAGCCACTATCCGGGGATGGCCGAGGCGCAGGCCGTTCCCCTGTTGATGACAGAAAACGCCCACTATCTGCAAGCCATTTCCGCCGCTGCCGTCTTTTTCGGTGCCTGCAGCTATATCGGCAATGCGCCCAACTTTATGGTGCGCTCCATTTCAGAAGAGGCCGGGACCCCCATGCCCAGTTTTTTTGGTTATATCTTAAAGTATACGCTTATTTTCCTGCTGCCGATATTTGCGGTGGTGACGTTGATTTTCTTTTAGGGACGGGAGGCCGGCAATGCGATTTGAAACGCTTCTTTTTCACAAGGAAAAACCCGCTAGCGCTAGACACGTACGCTATGATCCATCTAATCGAAAATAATAAAATTGCCATCATCGGTGGGGGCCGATTCTGCGACAAATTGCTCAGGCATTTGTTGGGTGACCCGTTCAAGGGCCGGCACCCGGAGGTCTTAGGCGTCGCCGACCTCAATGAGCATGCTGCCGGAATGATTTACGCGCGTGAAAGGGGCATCCACACCTGCAACGATTACCGTGAACTTTGCCGGCTTGAGGGCCTCGAAACGATTATCGAAGTGACCTGGGATCTCGACCTGGCCCAGGCGATTGCCACTATCAAGCCCGCTGGTGTAAAATTGATCGATCACCAGGACTCTCGTTTTTTGTGGGACCTGTTGCGGCTGGAAACCATCCGCCAGGAGGCGCTTGACGCCTTGGGCACCGAATCTGTCTCGGCGGAGACGGTTGGCGACCGCATCCATCAGTGCTTTCGCAAAACCGCCGATATCATCATGCAGCGCAACCGGCGTTTCAAGCAGATCGAGACCGAACTCTACGAAAAAGAAAGAGCGCTCTCGCAGATTATCCAGGGCAGCACCATTCCCACCTTCGTTATCAATCGCGACCATGTGGTGACTCACTGGAACCATGCCTTGGAGGTGTTGACCGGGTATCGGGCCGAAACGATGATCGGCACCCGCGATCACTGGAAGCCTTTTCGCAAGCAGGAACGGCCGATTATGGCCGATGTGATTCTGGACCAATTGGAGACCGGAGAGATCAATCACTACTATGGGTCCAAATGGCGGCCGTCGACACTGATTGAAGGGGGTTTCGAAGCGGAAGAGTTTTTTGAGCACATGGGGGACCAAGGCTGCTGGTTGTTTTTCACAGCGGCACCCATCAAGGCCTCCGACGGATCGATTGTCGGGGCCATCGAGACAATATGGGACAATACCGAGAACCGGCGTACCGAGGTGGAACGGCACAATTATACGCGCCGCATTGAAGAGAGCGAACGGACCTTGTCCCAAATCATACAGGGCAGCGCCATTCCCACATTCGTGCTCAACCGTGATCATGTGATTACCCACTGGAATCAGGCCCTGGAAAAGCTTACTGGCCACCCCGCCGCCCGCATGGTGGGCACCCGTCACCAATGGGAGCCGTTTTGGGAAAGCGAGCGGCCCACCATGGCGGATGCGATCATGGAGCAGCTCAGCGATGCGGAGTTCCGTGAACTGTACGGCGAGCATTGGCGGAAATCGGAGCTGATCGAAGATGCCTACGAGGCAGAGGTCTTTTTCCCCAAGCTGGGTGACGGCGGACGCTGGTGCTGGTTCACCGCCAGTCCCCTAAGAACGGCCGATGGTACCGTGGTCGGCGCCATCGAAACCCTGTGGGACACCACGGTCAACAAACGCGCTGAAAACGAATGCCAGCGTCACGTGAGGACCTTGGAAGAGAAAGAACAAACCCTTTCCCAAATTATTCAGGGCAGCACCACGCCCACCTTTGTCATCAACCGCAACCATATTGTGACCCATTGGAACCATGCCCTGGAAATGCTCACCGGATATGCCGCCAACGAGATTGTGGGGACCAACCAACACTGGAAGCCGTTTCGCAAAAAAGCCCGTCCCCTGATGGCTGACGTCATTTTGGATCAGTTGGAGACAGGCGAAATCAGTCAGTACTACGGGGCCAAATGGCGCCCATCGACGTTGGTCGAAGGTGCCTATGAAGCCGAAGAGTTTTTCGAACATTTGGGCGAAAACGGACGCTGGCTGATGTTTACCGCCGCGCCCATCAAGGCGTCAGACGGCACCTTGATGGGCGCCATCGAAACCTTATGGGACACCACGGAGAACAAACGGGTTGAAGCCGAGCATCGTCGCGATGTCCTGTGTATCGAGGAGAGCGAACACCGACTCTCTCAGATCATCCAGGGGAGCACCATTCCCACCTTTGTTATCAATCAAGAGCACGTCGTTACGCATTGGAACCATGCCTTGGAGCGCTTGACCGGCTACTCGGCGGCCAAGATGGTGGGCACCTGCCACCAATGGAGACCCTTTTGGGACAAAGCGCGTGCCACCATGGCCGATGTGATTTTGGACCAGCGCACGGAACGCGAAATTTGGGAACTCTACGGTGGCAAGTGGAAGCAATCAGAATTGATTGACGGTGCCTACGAGGCCGAAGTCTTTTTTCCCAAAATGGGTCCCGGCGGCAAGTGGCTCTATTTCACCGCCGCACCCATTCGATCCGCCGATGGCAGTGTCGTCGGTGCCATTGAAACCTTTTGGGACACCACGGAAAAAAAAGAGGCCGAGGCCCAACGCATCCGTCACATTCGCGAGGTCGAGGAGAGTCGTCGGGCGCTTTCTCAAATCATTCAGGGAAGTACCATACCCACGTTCGTACTCAATGAGCAGCATGTCATTACCCACTGGAATCGGGCGTTGGAGAAGCTGACCGGATACCCGGCTTCCCAGATGGTGGGCACCAACCGCCAGTGGGTACCTTTTTGGGAAAGCGAGCGTCCCTCCATGGCAGATGTGATCCTGGATCGCAAAAGCGATCAAGAGATTTGGGATCTTTACGGCACCAGGTGGCAACCATCCGAACTGATCGACGGGGCCTACGAGGCGGAGGTCTTTTTCCCCAAGCTGGGCAACGGCGGTCGCTGGTGCTGGTTTACTGCGGCGCCGATCAAGGCCGCCGACGGCAGTGTGGTGGGCGCCATCGAAACCTTGTGGGATACCACGGAAAAGAAACGGGCTGAAGCCGATCGGCGACAGTACACCCATAAGCTGGAGGACAATCAGCGCGCCTTGTCCCAGATCATACAGGGCAGCACCATCCCTACCTTTGTCTTGAACCGGGATCACATCATCACCCACTGGAACCAGGCATTGGAGAAACTGACCGGCCATCCGTCGAGCGAGATGGTGGGCACCAACCGGCAGTGGGCCCCCTTCTGGGAAACGGAACGTTCGTCCATGGCCGATGTGATCCTGGATCAAAAGAGCGATCACGAAATCTGGGATCTGTACGGTGGGCACTGGAAAAAGTCTAATATGATTGAAGGGGGTTATGAAGCAGAGATCTTTTTTCCCAAACTGGGCAACGGCGGTCGCTGGTGCTGGTTTACCGCGGCGCCGATCAAGGCCACCGACGGCACTCTGGTGGGGGCCATCGAAACGCTGTGGGACACCACTGCAGCCAAACGGGCCGAAGCGGAACAGCGGCGACGCAATCGGGAATTGGCCACCTTGTGTTCCATCTATACAGCTCTCAATGCACCCTTGACGCTCCAAGAGCGTATCGAGGGGGCGGTTCTGGAAATTCGCGACTTTATGAAGGCGGAAAGTGTCTGTCTTTACATGGCCGGCAAAGAAGGCCGCTTCGACCTGCGCTATTTTAACACGTGTTATGCGGATCCGGGTTTCGGACAGACCGGTCCACCGTCGGAACCACAGATCATCGAGAACGTTTCACGCACCGACAAACCGATCATCCACAACGAGGGTGACCAACGCGGTCACTTTAGCGATGATGCTGATGAAAAAGTGGCGCCCACATTCGCCTATATTCCCATCAGTGCCAAAGAGACCAAGGGCCTGGGCGTCATGCGCATCGAAAGGGCCACCGAGCGGTTTTCAACGGAAGAGCTGCACCTGCTGGACCTCATGGGTAACCGCATCGGCGTCACCATTGAAAATGCCATGTTGCATGAAGATGTGATCCGCAAGTCCAATTTCCAGGCCAAGCTGATTAAAAGCGCCAATGACGGCATCATCGCCACTGATGACAACTGGCAAACGGTTATCTTCAATCCGGCGGCCGAGCGCATTTTTGGCTATGATGCCGATGATGTGGTGGCCGGCAAAGATGCCCGGGACTTTCTGCCCCAGTGGGTCCAGGAGACCCTGACGCGAAGCGGATTGGGTATGGAGGGCAACGAGATCTCACCCTGGACGGAGAGCGAAATCAAAGCCAGTACGGGTGAAGCGATACCGGTGCGGTTTTCAGGAACCGTGCTGCGTGAAAAACACAAAATGATGGGAACGGTGGCCTTTTTTCAAGATTTACGTGAGATCAAGCGTTTGGAAACGGAACTGGTCAATAGCGAACGGCTGGCCGCTGTCGGTCAGACCGTTGCCGGCATGGCCCACTGCATCAAGAATATTCTGCACGGGTTCAAAGGCGGCAGCTACCTGGTGGATGTGGGGTTGGAACGGGACAACAGCGATAAATTGCGCAATGGCTGGGAGATGATACAGCGCAATATATCGCGTACCTCGGACCTGGTGATGGACCTGCTTTCCTATTCCAAGCAGCGTGAACCTGAATATGAAAGCTGCCACCCCAATGAAATTGCAGAGGATGTCTGCGAACTATTAGAAGGCGTCGCCGGTGATCATGACGTGCGACTGGTACGGCAGTTTTCCGATAGAATCAAGCCGGTGGTCATGGATCCGCGGACCGTGCATCGATGTCTGATGAATCTGGTGACAAATGCCATCGATGCATGTATCTTTGACCCAGAGGTCGACAAGGATCATCAAGTGACAATTGTTACTGAAAGCGACGCGTCCGACGTGACGCGTTTCGAGATCAAGGACAATGGCTGCGGTATGTCCGAGGAAGTCAGGGCCAAGCTGTTTTCGTCTTTTTTCAGCACCAAAGGCGCCAAGGGTACCGGGTTAGGACTGTTGGTCACCGCCAAGTTGGTGGAAGAACACCAGGGGACCATCGATGTGGCTTCCACCGAGGGAGAAGGCACCGCTTTTACCTTGCGATTTCCGTCACAATCGACGGATGACGTCAGCCCGAATTAGCGTTTATCCAACAAACAGGCCCATGGCCCGTTCGTGGAAATGTACCAACGACGCGGCCGGTTATTTTCTTGTTATCCTATCGGGGTTAATCTTACAGGAGGGTTCACATGAGCAAAACAGTATTAATCGTTGACGATGATCCGGATGTGCGGATGTTTAACGCCACAGTTGTCGAAGAGAGTGGCTATACCCCCGTCGAGGCAACCAACGGCGAAGAGGGGTTGAAGATGGTAAAGAAAGATCGTCCGGACCTGGTGCTCTTGGACGTCCTCATGCCCAAACAAAGTGGCATTCGCCTCTACCGTGAGTTGAAAACGGACAAATCGCTTATCGGTATACCTGTGATTATGCTCTCCGGTGTGGCCAAACGCACCTTTCTGCGTTCCCAGAAGGCCCTCACGGAATTCGGGGACAAGCCGGTACCCGAACCGGAAATCTATCTCGAAAAACCGGTCGAACCGGATGAGTTGGCCCGGGAACTCAAGAAACTTCTGGGATAGCAGTCTCACCTGCGGATGCCGGTATGATTGTGACGGCTGGCAAGGATGGAAAATGATGGAAATAAAAAAACTGCTTTTTGTCACCCGATTTGACAATCTCCGCTTCGATGCATTGCAGTCGCTCATGGATCTGAAGAAAGCCGCCCTGAATCATGTGGTTTTCTTGAATGTCATCGAGCGTGACAAGGTGGCCATGCGGCGGGGCAAGGGCTATGAGAAAAGTGCCGAAATCAGGCTTCGGGAAAAGGCCAACATCCGTTTCATTGATTGGGCCGAAACCCTCTTTGAACAGGGCATGGAGGTGGGGGTCTACATCGTCGTGGGTAGTTTCACGGGCCAGGTGATTCAATCGGCCGAGAAAGAATCGGTGGACCTCATCGTTCTGAGCCCGGAAAAGAAGGGACGCCTGGAGCGAATCTATTCCGGATCGGACATTACTGAGATCGTGCACCGATCCGCCACCCCCGTGCTGGTATACAAATACCTCGCCCGCAAGGGACCCTTGGCGGAAAACCCTTTTGAGAAGCCCCTGTTAGCGACCAATTGGTCCAATGCCAGCCAGCGCGCCATCGACTGTCTCAAGTCTCTGAAAGCAGTGATCCAGGAGGTTGACGTGGTCCATGTGGCCAGTGAAAAAGACCTGAAGGAAACCTCTGCCATGGCTATCCAGAGAACCCGCAAAGAAAATCGAAAAAAGCTGGAAGTTCTGTGTGACGATCTGGAAGACCATGGTATTTCGGCAAAACCCCATGTTTATATTGGGGATACGGTTCAAGAAATTGACAAGGCCGCCAGAGAGTGCCAGTCTTCACTGATCATCGCCGGTTCCCCACGCAAACGCCTGTGGAAGGAACGGTGGGGGAGTAGCATCAGTAAAGGGCTGGCAGAGCAGTCCATTTTCCCCGTTCTGCTCATTCCTCCCAAAGAGGGATAGCGGCCGGTACGACAAACAGAAAGGATCCTAACCCGAAACAAGATCGAGGAGGCATCTATGGCGGTCATCACCGTTTCGAGGCAGTTTGGCGCCGGCGGCATCACCCTTGGCAAAATGATTGCCGACACCTTGGGATACACCTTCGCCGATAATGATATTATTCAGCGTGTGGCCAAGGAGGCCAATGTTTCTACCCACTGGATCGAATCCTTCGAAAAAGAGGCCGGCAGCAAGCTTTCCAGGTTGATTTCCAGCATGGTTTCCAAGCGCTGGCTGGATCGGATACTAGCCGATGAGCGGGGCTATCTGGATGAGAAGATCTACCTGGATTACCTCGTTCTCATTGTGGCCCAGTTTGCCGATGAAGGGGATGTGGTGATCCTGGGTCGAGGCAGCCAGTATATTCTTGATGACCATCCCGATGCCATTCACATCCTGTTGGTAAATGAATTTGAAAACCGGGTCAAATTTATGATGGAACGCTATGAGATGAGCCGCAGGAAAGCCGAGCGGACGGTGGTCAGCGAAGATCGCCGACGGATCAGCCTCTACAAGCGGTTGGGTAAAAGCGACTATGAGAGTCCACAACTCTACCACATGGTGTTGAACATGGGGCGGCTGGACCTTGAAACGGCGCGGGATATGGTGTGCAACTTGGTGACGCGCCGAACGGAAATGACCGCCGCCTGATCCACCTGCTTATCGCGCCACCAGCTTTGGATTCGTAAACGACCACCGCCCACTTCCATTTGAAAAAAGGAGAACAGGTATGCCCAACAGATTTTTATTTACCTCCGAATCGGTAACCGAAGGCCACCCGGACAAGGTGGCCGATGCCATATCCGACTCGATTTTAGATGCCATCATGGCCCAGGACACACGCTGCCGGGTGGCCTGCGAGACTCTGGTGACCACGGGCCTGGCCTTTATTGCCGGTGAGATTACCACCGACTGCTACGTGGACATGCCCCAGATCGTGCGCGACACGATCAAGGACATTGGCTACCACTCCTCTCAAATGGGTTTCGACTGGCGCACCTGCAGTGTCATCACCAGCATCGATCACCAGAGCCCGGATATCGCCCAGGGGGTCAATACCGGTGAGGGCCTGTTCAAAGACCAGGGGGCCGGGGACCAGGGATTGATGTTTGGCTTTGCCACCGACGAGACACCGGAACTGATGCCCATGCCCATCATGTACGCCCACAAACTGACCCGCCGATTGACCCGGGTGCGCAAAAACGGGGCCCTGGATTTTCTGCGGCCGGACGGCAAGTCCCAGGTAAGCATCGAGTACCACAACGGCCAGCCAAAGCGGGTGGATACCATCGTGGTTTCCAGTCAGCACAAGCCCGATGTGACCCACGAAACCCTGCGCGAAGCCATTATCGAAGAGGTCATCAAGAAAGTCATCCCGGCCGAGATGATTGACGGGGATACCCGCTATTTCATCAATCCCACCGGGCGGTTCGTGGTAGGCGGGCCCATGGGCGACTGTGGGCTTACCGGGCGCAAGATTATTGTGGATACCTACGGCGGACAGGGCAGTCACGGCGGCGGATGTTTTTCGGGTAAGGATCCCTCCAAGGTGGATCGCAGCGCCTCCTACATGGGGCGTCACGTGGCCAAGAATATCGTGGCCGCCGGCCTGGCCCAAAAATGCGAAGTTCAGATCGCCTATGCCATCGGTGTGGCCGAGCCGGTGTCGGTGATGATCGATTTGATGCACACGGGAAAGTTGCCCCAGGAGCAGGTGGAAAAGATTGTCACAGAAGTTTTCGACCTGCGGCCGGCGGCCATCATCGAATACCTGGATCTGCTGCGTCCCATCTATCGCAATACGGCCGCCTACGGGCACTTTGGCAGGACCGAGCCTGAATTTTCTTGGGAGCGGACCAACATGGTCGACACGATCCGTGAAAAGGCGGGCTTGTAATTCGCCAAACAGCAACTATGTTGATGGCCTAAAAAGGTGCTATGCTGACGGTTGGACAATCAAGATAGCGATCACGGCGTGCCGGTCGCAAACATTTGTCAGGTACTGCATGACACCGGAGTGAGGGCTGTGAGGTGGGGCCAATGGCTCTGCGACTCGATCGATCAGCCAATCGCCTCGTCAACAACTATGGAGGTATAATTATGAGCCTTGCCGAAAACGTGGTGAGCATTAGCAAGCCCTTGGCCTACGATGGTTCGCTACCATACAAAGTCGCCGATATCTCCCTTGCCGATTTCGGCGACAAGGAGATGCAGTTGGCGGAAAACGAGATGCCCGGGCTAATGGCCGTGCGTGAAAAATACGGTCCCAGGCAGCCCCTTAAGGGGTTGAAGATCACCGGAAGCCTGCACATGACCATCCAGACGGCCATGCTCATTGATACGCTCAAGGTTTTGGGGGCCGACATCCGTTGGGCCTCATGCAACATCTTTTCCACCCAGGATCACGCCGCCGCCGCCATCGCCCGCAAGGGATCCGCCGCCGTATTCGCCTGGAAGGGGGAAAGCTTGGAGGAATACTGGTGGTGCACCGAACAGGCGCTGGTCTGGCCGGACGGCAGCGGCCCGAACCTGATCGTGGATGACGGCGGTGACGCAACCATGTTCATTCATCAGGGGGTCGCGGTGGAAAAAGACCCCTCCCTGCTGGAAAAGGCCTATGACTCGGCCGACATGCAGTTGCTGATGGCCCGCCTGAAAATCGCTTACGACAACGACGCCGGTTTCTGGTCGCGCATTGCCGAATCGGTTAAAGGGGTCAGCGAGGAGACCACCACCGGCGTGCATCGCCTCTACCAGTTGTCCCAAAACAAAGAGCTGCTTTTTCCGGCCTTCAACGTCAACGACTCGGTCACCAAGTCCAAGTTCGATAATCTATACGGCTGCCGCGAATCCCTGGCCGACGGTATCAAGCGGGCCACGGATGTGATGATGGCAGGCAAGGTGGTGGTCGTGTGCGGATACGGTGATGTCGGTAAAGGCTGCGCCCACTCCATGCGTGGATATGGTGCGCGCGTGCTGGTAACCGAGATCGACCCCATCTGCGCCCTGCAGGCGGCCATGGAGGGCTTCGAAGTGACCACCATGGAAGATGCTGTGCACGAAGGTGACATTTTCGTGACCGCTACCGGCTGCTATGAAGTGATCACCGGTGCGCATATGGAGCAGATGAAAGACGAAGCCATCGTCTGCAACATCGGCCACTTCGACAACGAGATCGAGATGGGGTATCTGGAAAACAATTCGGCATGTAAGAAGACACCCATCAAACCACAGGTCGACAAGTGGACCCTTGAATCGGGCCGGTCAATCATCGTCCTGGCTGAGGGACGGCTGGTCAATCTGGGCTGCGCCACCGGCCATCCCAGTTTTGTGATGAGCAACAGCTTCACTAACCAGTGCCTGGCCCAGATCGAACTGGCCACGGGGAGTTATGAAACCAAGGTTTACACCCTACCGAAAAAACTGGATGAAGAGGTGGCCAGGCTCCATCTTGCCCGGTTGGGAGCCAAGTTGACCACCCTTAACCAGGTCCAGGCCGACTACCTGGGTGTGCCCGTGCAGGGGCCGTTCAAACCAGATCACTATCGTTATTGAGTCGTGGAGGTGGTCAATCCTGCCCGGCCGTCTGCATTCCTCGCAGTTGTTCAAAGCCGCGCTCCACTTCCCGGCTTTCCTCCGGCGTGGCCGCTAGCGACCTGGCTCGATTGAGGGTTTCCAAACCGTTGGCAACATCCCCCTGGTGCCCCTGGATCAGAGCGAGTCCTACATAGGCCGGGGCATAGGCGTCATCCAGGGCTGCGGCCCGGACAAACTCCGCATTGGCTGCCTCGATTTTACCTCGGGCCAACAGGCTGCGGCCGTTTTTTACATGTTGCTGTGGTGTATCCAGTGACGGTCGGAGAAAAATGGTGTCCGGACCGCATGCCACAAACACCGCTAACGATAGAATCATTAATAGTAGGCTTTTACGATAGGCCATGGCGTCTCCTTTTCGTCACGCGGCTGCATTTCAACGCGATTCTTTTTCCGGCTCCGGACTACCCGCCCCATCGATGACGATGCTCACCCGACAAGCCTTTAGGAAATTCAAATGTGCCACCGAACTTCGCAGCCTTGCCGCATCGGGTGTTGCGATGACCAGATCCGTTGCGCCCGTGGACCGTGTCCGAATGGCCTTGACGATCATGGGACGGTCTCCAACGCGCGCGTCTAGGCGAGCCGCAGCCAACGTGGTCGCGAAACCGCTCATGCCGCGCGACACGGCAAACTCTCGGCTGACGAAGGCGGGGCCATAAACCACTTCATCCGATTCGTCGACAACAACCGGTACCAGAGATGGCTTGGCGCCAATTCCGGTGGCATCCAGGATCAGTCCCGTATAGGGACCGGCGTCTGCGACGGCAGTCGCTTTTTCGATGGGTTCTATCGTCGGCTGGGCAGCCGTCATGGTGGTAACGGTTTCTACCTGGCGGATCTCCTCGGGTAATACAAATTGGCCGAACCCGCCGGTCAGATTCATGGTCAGTTCAATTTCCAAGGTGCCGTCCGATAGGTATTCCTGACGGGTGACGGTTGCGTTGCCGGCAAGTGCCGACAGCCCGTCGCGGAAAGACGGATCCTGTGCCACGCGGTCCGCCACCCGGGAGGTGGAATTGATGCGTATGGTGTATGCGGTTTCAATTAGGTTGGCATGGGCCATCTGGCGGGCGCTATCCAAAATATCCAATGCTGAGCCGGAGGCCTGGCCATCGTCCATCACATCTGGTGTACCAATGCCGCGCACCCGAACCGTTCCGGTGCTCCAGTCGATGCAGCCGCTATCTAACTCCTGAAGCAGCGTATCGCTGGCCATACCGGGTACAGCCAGTGGCAGTGTCAGCAACAGGCACCCAATAAAGGGTAGAAGGATAAATTTTGCTTTCAATTCTTGATAGTTAACCCTATGCTATTGACCCACGCAAAATATATATTGTAAGAAACCAGATAAGTCAACACGGGTGCCGTTCGCATTCGGTTACAAGGGATTGAGAAACGAATGAATCAAATCGTCGGCGTCTTGGGACGAACCACCATTCGGCGGCTAAATCGCCTGATGGATCTTTTCGCGTTGACCTGCCGATTGGTCTTTATGGGTTTGCGCTTGCCCCGAACCGGTCGGACCCTGATTCGACGGGTCATCGTGGAGCAGGTCTATTTTACCGCAGTTGAAGCCCTGCCAGTGATCATTCCCGTGGCCTTGATCATTGGCAGCATGATGATTGTTCAATTTTCCCAGCTTTCAGGCCAAGTGGATTTGGGTAAATTGGTAGTGTTGCTGGTATTGCGCGAAATTGGTCCGATCATTACGGCGATCATCGTCATATTGCGCTCCGCCACTGCAGTTGCCATAGAAATCTCCTACATGAATGTATTGCATGAGATCGACGCGCTGGAGATGGCTGGTATTGATCCGCACCTGGCCGTTTGTCTCCCCCGCCTGGTGGGCATCACCACAGCCGTCATCAGCCTGATTCTGGTATTTGATCTGATGGCGATCATCGGCGGCTACGCCATCGTGAGTGGGCTTACCCGGTTCCCCGTGGAAGGCTTTTTCCAGCAGATTGCCAAGGGCGTTGTTGGCACCGATATCATCGTCGGATTCTTGAAGGGCCTCTTTTTCGGAGTTACCATAACCGTCACCTGCCTTTATCATGGACTTACCCACAAAAACCAGATCACCCAAGTGCCCGTGGCCACCTCCCGCGCAGCGGTGGATTGTTTTTTCTACTGCCTGGTGATCACTATCTTTATCTCTTTCATTTTTTACGTGTAAATGGAATCGAAACGGCCACCGATTGTTGAAATTCACGGTCTTGCCATGGTTGCAGCCGATCCGTTGAGCGCCTATTCCACCGATCGACTGGTTATCCGTTACGGGGATGTGGTTGCCATCCATGCGCCGGCATCGGCCGATGGCAGACATCTGTTGCGCATCCTGGCAACCCTGGAGCCGCCGGACGCAGGACACTATCACTTCAATGGAAAACGCATAGACCTGAATAACTATCAAGCGTGCCTATCCACCAAGCGGCAGATCGGTTATGTGGCTGCCGATGCCGCCATGATTAGCAACCGGACCGTCCGCGAAAACCTGCTGTTGACCCGTTATTACTATGAAAATGACCTGACCATCGAAATCGATGAGACCCTGGGGGCTCTGTGCAGGGGAGCCGGCCTGTCTGAATATCTCGACTGGCGCCCGTCTGAAATGAGCAGCGAGGCGCAGTGGAAAGCCATCATGATTCGGGAAATGGCCAAACAACCGATGTTGATGCTGGTAGACCAACCCGAAACATTCATGGGCATTGCGAAAACAGATGTCATTTTTAACCATCTTAAAAATATGATACAGTCTTCGACTGCGGTGGTTTTTATTTCCCATGACCGGACCATGACGGACCTGGCCAATCGGCGCCTGACCCTGGCCGCTGGAAAGATCTGCACACGTCCAGTCTGATCATTAGGAATGGGTCGACAGCGTGCAGGTGAGGATCTGATGGAAACCAGCTATACACGCGCAGAGAAGAGCGTCGGGCTCTTTATCATCGGTATCGCTGTTTTGTTGCTGACAACGGTGGTCATTCTCGGACGTGGCAAGGATTGGTTTGCCGAGGAGGTGACGTTTTACACCAGCTTCAAGGAGAGCTACAACCTGCAGGTGAACGCAGCCGTCAAACTGTTTAAAGCTGATATAGGCAAGGTCAAGCGGATCTCCTTGGGAAAGGACAATGTCAATGTCCAGCTGGCCATTTTATCAAAATATGCCAGCCGCATCCGTCAGGATTCAGTGGCCGTGGTGGACAGCCCAACACTCATCGGTTCAGAATACATATCCATTGTACCCGGGGCTCCCGATTCTCCGGAAATCCCTATTGGCGGGATGATTCCGTCCATTGAAAAGAAATCGCTTACGGATGTTTTCAAGGAATTCGAAGTGGAAAAAGCGGCTTTGTTGGCCGTGAAAACGATCCAAGAAATGGCTGCTCTGGTCAGCATCATGAACGACCCCCAAGGCCCGTTGCTTACCACCTTGGCCAACATCGAGCGCACCACCGCCAATTTGGAACAGATCACCGGCAGGATCGGCGAGGGACAAGGGGCATTGGGCTCCCTGCTGGCCTCGACAGAGCTGGTTGACGGAGTGATGTCCAACCTGGACAAGATAAATAGCCTGCTTGACGATATGCAGGCAACCGCCGCCCGGGGACCGGTGTTGATGGATCAGGTCGGCGATAACCTCTCAACGATCCAGGCGGCCGGAAACGGGGTCGTGGAAAATGTTCACAATCTGAATGCCATCCTTGACGAGGCCCGCCACTCCATCCAAACTGTCCACGAAATATTGGAGAACATCAAACAAGGCAGCCAAGACATTCCCCAGGTGACATCCGCGGCCAGGGAAGGTATCCGTGAGATCCGCGAAGGGGTCGAGGATGTCGATCGGGTGGTACAGAGTCTGCAGCGCAATATTATTATTCGCTCCAATTTGCCGGCGGAACCCGAGTCGATGGAGATGGATGCAGGGTTGCGTCCGGAGTGACAATGACACGCGGCGGCAACCGTTCAGTTGCCGATGACACCCTTGGACGCACCTCACCATGCAAGATCCCACAAGACGCTTGTAGCTGGGCTATAAGAGTTGATTCAACAGACCATCGATTCGACCGCCTTGGGTAATCTCCGCTTGCCATGTATCGGGGATGGCGGCCGACCCATGCGCGGCAGCGATCACCATGCCGGCCAGCATGCCGCGTGCCGATGAATCGCCACCGGCCATGACATTCTCCACCATGGCGGTTCGATAGTCATCGGCGTAACGGGCAACCAGATGTACCGCTCCCGGCAGACCCGCCTCCACGCTGCACATCTGACCAAATTCCGCAATGGTTTCCCGTGTATTGTCATCACGGCGTTCCAACCCCATGGTGATCAGGGGGGCGATAGGGCTGTCGGCCTGCGCTTCCAAGGCGGTCTCCACGGCGGCCAGAGGGGGGCGGCCTTTCAGGACGTTGTAAACGGTGCGCGCAAAAAACTCGGCGCTTTGGATGACGCGGTCATCGTTGTGGGTGATGGCCGTCTGGGCGCGGGCTGTCCGAATCAAGGCGTCCAAATCATCCCCATAGACCGCCACCAGTGGTGCCATGCGCGAGGCGCCGGCTAGGTCATCCGATGGGGATGCGCTGCGTTTCAGGTCACCGCTGGCGTCCATATTTTCAAGAGTAGTTTTGGTGGCCTTGTCAAAGTAACCGTTATAATTAGAAAAAAAGTCACGCCACGCGTTGGCGAAGCCGACCGCGTCAAACTTTCCGGCAGTGCCGATCGCCTCCAGCAGCACCAGCATCTGGTCACCGTAATGCGTGAAATCACCTGCTTGCTTGCCTTTGTGGTAAGAGGTCAGCGGATCGTGATACTGTTCGATCCGCCCCACTTTTTTATCGATAACGTTGGTGTTATACACCCAGTGAACACCCAAGGAGAGAGCATCGGCGGCGAATGACCCCAAGACCGCTGCTTTGTGCTTGTCTGTCATCGTTTTCCTCCTATCAATTTGGTTCAGATTTTTAGCACCTACAGTAAAGCACCCTATGCGACTTTTCAAATGTGACCGGTGCCTGCCGAAGGAACATCCGGCCGCTGACGGGCCATATTTCGTTGTTCGGCTGTGCCAAGGCAGCGACGAACTGGATTGAACCTTACGCCAACGCACGTCGGCAGCCAGTCCCTCCGGGAATGCACGAGACGGCCAGCGGAGCAGCGACACCAGAAACTGCCTATTATACCCGTTCGGACCGGTGGATGCCCAGTACTTGGCGACAATAGCGCACACTGCGCCGAATGGCATCGATTTCCATATCCAGGGCTGCCTGCATATTGTCCAGCGGCGTATCCAGCTCAGTCTCGATGTTGATGCGCTGCATGCCCGAGTGGTCTCTGAAGATTTCATAGGCCCGGTGCATGTCGATGTCGCCCTCGCCGACGGCAGCGCCGACCAACCGAAATCCCCAGCGTGTAAATTCGATGCGGTCGTCGCGAAAATGATTGGTATAGGCGCGCGGCGCCAGATTGGCAATGGCAGCCATCGGGTCTTCGGTGACATGCAGCCCATTGACCGTGTCGATGCAGGCCCCCACCGCGGGGTTGTCTACCCGGTCCAGCAACCACAAAATCTCGTCCGAAAAGCTGTCGCAGTGATTTTCAACAGCCAACCGAATGCCGTGCGCTTCTGCCAGCGGTGCCGCTGATTGTAGCTGGCCTGCCACCATTTTCAACTGCTCGACGACCTGCGGATGGAACCGGCTGGCAGCAAATGGGCGGGGCCGGCGCATATCCATGCCCACCTTGACGATATCGGCTCCCAAATGCCCCGCTGTCGCGATGGCCCCATTCAGATCGTTCTGGATGCCGACACCGAATCCGCCCAGATCCATTGAGAAGTTGTACTCCAGGTACAGCCCGGCATCGCGGGCCGCCGACCCCACCTCTTGCAG
>JASFFF010000021.1:0-16975 GCA_050124445.1 Desulfosarcina sp. | reverse complement strand
GTTCGTTATGGTATTGTATGGCCTTCAGGAAGACAAGACGACCGTATACCAGAAACAAACGGTATAGCCAACGTTGGCATTGCCAGATTCAGAAGTCGTTGGTGGGGAATGGCGGGCGTATAACCATTAAATGGGAATATCATCTGGTCTCAGGTAAGCATCGATGGTCTCTAATAGGTGCTGAACCATAGCCCTTTTGGTACCGGCTTGGAATATCGTGGTCAACTCATGCAGCGCATCAAAACCGTACTCGAAGGTATTCATATAAAACTCCTGGGCCAGCATGGAAAACCGATCCATGTCTGTCTCCATGATGCAGGCTGCGGTGTAAGAATGAATCAACTCGCCCAACATATTGTCAAATTCGCTGAAATAGGAAAGGTCATCTAAAAGATCCAAATCAGTGGGGTTGGCTGCCAGGCCGCTCAACAGAAGGGCCTTTAGATTGACATTGGCCTGTTTGAAGTATTTTCGGATCAACGGTAGATTGGCGGTTTCTGTAAAGCGCTCTGCCAAATAGGCCTCGACGATGGGCGGGGTGACGGGTCCGCCGGATTCCAGAAACCGGACCAGTTGCCGTTGCTTCTCGGTTTCCGCTACAGCCGCTCGCTCTTCAAGGGTTTCTTCCTCAAATCGCCGCTCGTGGTCATCATCCTGCCAGACAAAGCCGACCGCCTCCAGCCGTTGGCGATAATCCCGGGGATGATTCTTAATGATCTGGTTCACTTGGGCCACCCAGGCGTCAGGGTCATCCGCTTCGAAGGCAACTTCTTTACAAACGCTGTCAATCTCAGGATCACCATTGGGCTCAGGTGATCCGGTAATGCAGGCAAAACAGCCGTATCCGGCAACAGCCGAACCGGCCACCCATATGGGGTTGCCGCAGGCACAGCGAACACCCTGACGCCAGGCGGCAAGGGCATCCTCAACGGCCGCACGGACCCATTCGCCGTCAACACCTTGGTTGTTTCGCAGGTATTGTTTGATAAATTGATCCAAACGAACAGGAACAAAACCAGACATCGGCGTCCTTCCCGATACACGTCCACGATCATCGTTGCGGATCGGATTGCCCCGGCATCAGACCAGCGGCACCAACCCTGGTTGGCATTGAAAACAGCTTTTTACACACCCGGATTTCAGCGTCAAGAGTTAGTCCGATTAAACTGCCAGGCAATCAATTCAGATCCAACTGAAATTCCGCAAATTCTTATTGATATCTATACGTTCTGATTGTTTGACATCATCAATGAGGTGTTTATTTTTGTTTTGCAAAATGTGGACCAGAAAAGTTTGTCGACAGTCACAACTATAAAGGAGGCAAGCATGCGCTTTGACCGGTTTACCTTGAAATCCCAGGAGCTGATCCAGAATGCCCAGGCGTTGGCCTCCACCCATGGGAATCAGCAGATCGAACCGGTGCACCTGCTGGCGGCCATGCTGGAAGAAAAGGAAGGCGTGGCCCGATCCGTATTCAAGAAATTGGGCGTCTCCGGCGATGGACTGGCCTCTGCAGCGACAGACGCCGTTACACGCCTGCCCAAAATCAGCGGCGTGGGGGATGTCTATTTGTCACCAGCAGCCAAGTCCGTTCTCGAAGGGGCGTTCAAAGAAGCCGGTAAAATGAAGGATGAATACACCAGCATCGAGCATGTCCTGCTGGCGTTGTGCGACAAAAAGGCCGGTGAGGCAGCGCGCATGCTTGCATCTTCTGGCGTCAATCGGGATGCCATTTTAAAGGTGCTCATGGAGATTCGCGGCAACCAGCGAATCACCGATCCCAATCCCGAGGAAAAATACGAAGCCCTCAAAAAATTCAGTAGAAACCTTACCGATATGGCGGGCAGCGGCAAGTTGGACCCTGTCATCGGCCGCGATGAGGAGATCCGGCGCATCGTTCAGGTACTCTCCCGACGCACCAAGAACAACCCGGTGCTCATCGGCGAACCTGGGGTAGGCAAGACCGCCATCGTTGAAGGCCTGGCCCAGCGAATCGTGGCCGGGGACGTGTCTGAAAGCCTGAAAAACCGTCGGCTGGTGGCCCTGGATATGGGAGCATTAATTGCCGGCGCCAAATACCGCGGCGAATTCGAAGACCGCCTCAAGGCGGTACTTAAAGAAGTAGAAAAGGCCGAAGGCGAGGTGATCCTTTTCATCGATGAGCTACACACCTTGGTGGGAGCTGGTGCCAGCGAGGGGTCCATGGACGCATCCAACATGCTCAAACCGGCTCTGGCCCGGGGGACCTTGCGTTGTGTGGGTGCCACCACCTTGAACGAATATCGCAAATACATCGAAAAGGATGCCGCCCTGGAGCGACGATTCCAACCGGTACTGGTGCGCGAGCCCAGCGTAGAAGACACCGTCTCCATTTTGCGCGGTCTAAAGGAGAAATATGAGGTGCATCACGGTGTGCGAATCAAGGACTCGGCCATCGTTGCTGCTGCGGCCCTGTCTCAGCGCTACATTGCCGACCGCTTTCTGCCCGATAAGGCCATTGACCTCATCGACGAGTGCGCCTCCAAGCTGCGTATCGAAATCGACTCCATGCCGGTTGAAATCGACGAAATTCAGCGCCGAATCCTGCAGGCGGAAATCGAGCGCGAAGCATTGAAGAAAGAGACCGATCCGGCTTCCCGCGAGCGATTGGCGCGGCTGGAAAATAGCCTGGAAGCCATGCGCACCCAGATCGCCGACATGAAAGCTCACTGGGAAGACGAAAAGCGCCTGATTCAATCGATCCGCACAATTAAGGAGGACCAGGAAAAGCTGGGCATTGAGGAGCAACGCGCCGAAAGGCAGGGTGACCTGGCCAAGGTGGCCGAGCTGCGCTACGGTCGCAGCAGCGAACTGGCCAATCAGCTCGAGCGGGCCAAAGCGGAGTTAACGGCGCTCCAGGCTGACAGGAAGATGCTCAAAGAAGAGGTTGAAGAGGAGGATATCGCCGAAGTGATTTCGCGTTGGACCGGTATCCCCGTCAGCCGCATGCTGGAAGCGGAACGCGAAAAATTGGTTCAGATGGAAGCACGCCTGGGTCGTCGGGTGATCGGCCAACGCCAGGCCATCGAAGCCGTATCCAATGCCGTGCGCCGTGCTCGCTCGGGCCTGCAGGACCCCGAGCGACCCATCGGATCGTTCATCTTCATGGGGCCTACCGGCGTGGGTAAGACCGAACTGGCCAAAGCCCTGGCCGAGTTCATCTTCGACAGTGAGCAGGCCATGGTTCGCATCGACATGTCCGAGTTCATGGAGAAACACTCGGTCTCGCGCCTCATCGGTGCCCCTCCGGGATACGTGGGCTACGACGAAGGCGGTTATCTGACCGAGGCGGTCCGGCGGCGTCCCTACTCGGTGGTGCTGTTCGATGAGATCGAAAAGGCCCACCCGGAAGTCTTCAACGTGCTTTTGCAAATCCTGGACGACGGCCGCATGACCGACGGCCACGGTAAAACCGTGGACTTCAAAAACACGATCATTATCATGACCTCCAACGTGGGCAGCCAGTACATTCAAAATTTGGGCGGCCGCAACCGTGAAGAGATGGAGCGTCGGGTTACCGAAGCCCTGCGCGCGGGATTCAAACCGGAGTTTCTCAACCGCATCGACGAGACCATCATCTTCCTCAACCTGGAACCGGAGCAGATCGGCCGGATCGTCGACATTCAGATGAAACAGTTGTGCAACCGTCTGGCCGAACAGAACATCGAACTGATCCTCTCCGATTCGGCCCGTGCTCTGATCGCCCGCGAGGGCTTCGATCCCATCTACGGGGCCCGTCCCCTGAAGCGGGTGATCCAGAGACGGATCGAAAATCCCCTGGCCATGGAGATCCTGGAAGGCAGGATTCTGGAAGGAACCAAGCTCAGCGCCGAAGCCGACGGTGAAAGGATCGTGTTTCGGCAGGTGTAGCCAGGTCAATTTTTTTGGCCCCGCATATTGTTTGATTCCTCACAAAGCCGCTGTTTTGCTTGACAATCGTTCCAAATTATTGTCTTTAAGACAAAAAGGGGCGAAACATGATCATGGTTCAAGCGGCTGGTTTTAGCGATATCGGAAAAGTACGCAAAGTCAATGAAGATTGCTTCCTTCTCAATGAACCTATCGGACTGTATGTGGTGGCCGACGGCATGGGGGGACACCGCGGCGGTGATGTGGCCAGCCGACTGGCTGTAAAAACCATCGAAGCGTATTTGACGAATGAATCCGAGCAATCATTGGAATCGGGCGGACATGCCCTTGAGGATGCCCTAAGTGAAGCCACCCACCGTTTGCGCCAAAGCATTTTGTTGGCCAATCAAAGAATCTACAAACAGTCTGTTCAAGATGCGTCCTGCCGGGGGATGGGCACCACCGTATCTGCACTCTATCTTTGTGGCGATTCTATGATTACGGCCAATGTGGGAGACAGTCCCATCTACCTTTTGCGCAACGGCGAAATCGAAAATCTCTATACGCCTCACACCCTTCTCAACGAAAGAAGGAAAATTCCAAAATCCATGCAAGGCCGATTTTCCAATGGGAAATTGGCACATGTCCTCACTCGAGCCGTGGGTATCCGTTCCCAAGTCGGTATCGATTATGTAGAGACCCAATGCTTTACAAACGATATCGTGGTTTTGTGCAGCGACGGCCTCAGTGGGAAAATATCCAGAAACGAAATCAGGGATCTGGTCTACCAAAATGATTCGGAATCAGCATGCAGAAAACTGACCGATTTGGCCAACCAGCGGGGCGGCGAGGACAATATCACTGTTGTTGTGGTGCGTATTCAATCTGCTCAGGGGAAATTGGGTGGCGGCCTATTGCAGCGAATGGGTGGCTTTCCGGCGTGGATCGCATCTTGGTTTGGATCCAAAGTGCGCACCTGATTGGTGCCGATTGAACACGCCTGTCATTTCGATGACAGGCGCGTCGTTACCGTTTTAAATGCGGCCGGAATTTGGCCCCCGTATGAACCGCATACAAGTGAAGCACCACTGCGGAGCCCAACCAAGGAATTGGTGAAACCGCCATTTTCGAAATGGCGCAAAACAAAGGCGGCAAGATGATCAGATTGCTGGTCAAGTTCAAAGATAGAACAATCAAAGAGTTCGCCCTTGATCGAATTGACACCCTTTCCATCGGTCGAAATTCGAACCACCATTTAGTGATCGACAACTACGCCGTTTCCGGCAACCACGCCGCCATCATCAAAGAAGGCAACCGTTATCTTCTGAAAGACACCAATAGTAAGAACGGCACCTTTTTAAATGGCTTGAGCGTTCAACAGGCGATCCTCAAAAACGGTGACATCATTACCATCGGCAAGCACGCCTTGGTGTTTTTGGACCGTGGCCGGCCACGACCGAGACCGGAACAAGGCGGATTAAAAACATCGGCCCTACCCGGCGATCCGGGCCCTGACCATACCATGTTCATGGACACCGAAGTTTACCGTCGCATGCTGGCCGAGAGTGGCGACATCCCTGAAATTCCCCAAGCAAGTGCTTATTTGGCCTTTTTGGCCGGTGGAAACGGTAGATTCGACCTGACAAAAAGCCTGGTAACCATCGGTAGAACCAATCGATGCGACATCGTTATCGCTGGTTTTCTGTCCTTTCTGGCTGGAGATCCGGCTGCGGTTATCAGTAAAACACCGCAGCACCACTATATCAGCGGTGTCAGCGGTTGGATCAAGCCGAAGGTCAATGGGCAATCCATTCCGGGTCCGGTGCGTCTGCAAGATATGGATGTGATCAAAGTCGGAACGGTCGTTCTCCAGTACGCCTCAAGCAGCCACGCATCACCCTGACGACAATCACCGGATTGAGTGAATGAAACTGATGTGCAGGTTATGAAAAAATGGATGCTACTGGCTGCGATATCTATTACTTGTGCAGCCATTATCTCAATACTGAAGATTGATGTAACCCTGGACAGGCAAGTCATCTTTATCGAGGGTGGAGAGCCCGTTCTAGCGGATCGTGTCACTCAAACCGATCAGTTCGTTTACTACGAAGTCGATGGAAAATCCGGCATGTTCATGAACGACGACGTCACGTCTGTCGGATCGATACAGGTGTCCAAAAAAACCTCCGTGTTAACAATTATTGATCAAAAAAAGCAAGTAATTATGGCGGGTTTTGGTGTCAGTGCGAAGTTGATCCGTTTCGCCGACAGTCGATTGCTCATTTTTCTGGTGGTGTTTGCACTGGCGTGCGCAACCATGACAATGCTCCAGCGAATGGCGGCCAATGCCAAAAAAACCAACCGTCAAGAAGCAGATGATGAGGCGTCGCAATTATCGACCAAGCGGGCCAGTCAGTTTGATCAGGAGGGCCAAGAGACCTCCGAACTACGCGAAATTGCCATCTTTTTTCTGGAATTGTTTAAACTCCAGAAGGGTTTGCGCAAGGACGCACCGGCCCGGTTTTCAATGGCTGCAGACTCGACCAGCCGAAAGAGAAAGGTTTTTGAGCTGGGTGTCAAGGGCCACAGCGACTGGCTGACCCGCCGGATGTCCATAGGACCTTTAGGAGAGGACACCGGCAGCAAAAGCAAATGTTTTTATGTGATTTATGACACGCACATGGTGGTTAAAATACCGCCGACGCCGGTTACCGATATGATTAAGTACGTGGGGGCCATCAGAAGGGAAGTGCAGATCGCAGCCCATCTCTCGCCAATCACCTGTATCATCCCCATGGTATCCGTCGTGCTCAAAAAGGTAAAGACCCTGCCGTATGCCTCGAGCCTCACCCAGGAGCAGTTGGAAAAACAGTATATCCGGTTGGTCGAAGAGAATCCAGCGTACCAGGAGTACCTGAAAATCGGCGACCGCTTCGCTTTTTTCATGGAATTGACCAACAGTTTCTTCTTGGGACGGGTTATCAGCGAGCTTCACGAATCCAAGAACAAGACCGGCGACGAAATCCGTGAAGCACCCAACGTTCCCTGGGACCAGGAGGCCTTTACCGCTCGATACGGGCTGGAATCACTGCCCATTTTTGGCGGGCTGCAAACCCTGTATCAGTTGTGCGAAAATGAAGCCAAACGCATTGTGCGGCAGTCAGAAGATGGCAAACGGGTGCACGCTTTCCAAATTAAAAACTGGTTTCTGGCTGCTATCACCGGTGAAGCACTCACACTTGACGGTCAGGCTATAGATTCGGCACTGCTGGCCCAGATCGAAGATGGCTTCTCTTCTGTCTTTAAATCCAATCAGAAATTTGTGGATGATTTGACCCAGCTGCTTAAGTCCCAAATGGCCAAAAAGGCCTTTTTGAAAAGCCGCCAGCAAATCGAAAACATCGCCTCGAATGTGCTTCAGTTGCTTTGTCTATTAAAGGAGAAGCGCATTGCCCTGAGGGACCTGAAGCCGGACAATCTGTTTTTAGACGCCAATCCGGATGAATACCCGATGTTTTTGAACAATTCGGAAGACTTTTCGATTGGTGTTATTGACGTGGAAACAGCGATCTCGCTTCTTCCTGACAAGGACGGCAACATTGCGCAACCCCTTCTCGGCGGAACACCACTATATGCCACGCCATCGCATCTATTGAAGAACAGGACCCTTGCTGCCAATTTTGGAGATGTGGCACAGACCCTTCATCTCCAAGACTGGTTTGCCACCATCGCCATCATTTTCAAGACGATTACCGGCAGAAATCTTTTCCGCCGCGCGGCGCGATCGTTTCCGACTGTCTTGAAAATCCTCAAGTCCGGCCGCTCGAAATCAGACCCCGACAAAGCCACCGTGAAGGCCATGAGTCGCACCTTCTGGTCGGCTGCAGCAGCGGACATAAAAACGCAGCTGACTGTCTTTTCATATGTGCTAAACCAATTGACCCTGTCGGTTCCCGAAGCCATCGTCTCCGCTATCAAGGCGGAACTGGAACGAGAAGAGGCCTGCCTGCAGATGGCCGTCGGGAGGCATGTTTCCTATTCCCCGCTTTTTAAGAGTGAGAAAAACAGACAGTTTCTCCTGGAGGCCTCCAGCACCGCCATCGGCAAGCAGGTGGCCCGCTGGCAAAACGCAGAGCGGCTGCCGGTTCAACACCGCCACGTGGCCCCCAAAATGGTTGCCTTTCTTAGCAATCTGAATCGTTTGAAAAATGGGGTTGCCGAAAAGCGCAGAGCGGTGGCTACAATTGGCGCTCCGCCCCACCAGATCACCGCTTATGCCCTGCTTGAAGCCATGTTTCAGATCGCCTTCACTGCCATGTACAAATCCCGCTGGAAAGCACTTCAGGCTGCGGAGGACCAATCCGCAGAAAAAAATGCCGTGGAGGAAAATCGCTCCATGGTGACGACGATTTTAAACGACAATTGAAATTCGGGCCATTTTGCGGGCCTGGATATCGGCTGCCATCTCCAGCAGGGAAATGGATCGATCCAGGTGATGAAGGGGTGAGTTGACGCTGCAGCAGCAGCGGTTGATTGCGCGTTGCGTAGCGCCGGGGATGGCCGCAACGGCGATGGATCGAATGGTACAATCCGCAAGCGATGGAGCCGCCGAACCAGCGCTGCAAACCGATGGTAGATCGCAACCAGGGCTAAGGAATGGTCAATTCCCGGCAGCCGAGGATCATGCCGCAAACCGCACCCACAGCCGTATCCATATCCACATTGCCTGTGTTGATGATGAGATCGTAATTAATCGGGTCGGCGACATCGGCATTGAAGGACTGGCGAATGAAGGCGGCCCGCTTGTTTTCGCGATTGATGACGCGCCGCTTGGCGTCCTCGTATGGGATTCCATACTCCTTGGCCACTTGGTTTACCCGCGTTTCGAGAGGTGCCATTATGCGGATGCTCAACCGGTTTTTTTTGGGGATCAAGAAGTTGGCACCGCGTCCAACGATGACGGCATTGCCATGGCTGGCAATGGCGGCCACCACTTTCATCAGATGGTCCAAGTACACTCCCGGCCACAAGTAGCGGTCATTCACCAAAGATGAAATGAAATCCTGAATGCCGGACATCCGCGTCTTTTCCATGCTCTCGATCACGGCATCACTGATGTGAGCCCTTTCGGCAATCGCTTTGATGATGTCCCGGTCGAACAGATCAATGCTGAATTTGCTGGACAGTTCCCGGGCGAGAACCCGTCCGCCGCTGCCGGGTTGCGATGAAATGGTGATCACCGGCAGATGGGCGTCAGTTCGACTGTGCCATCTTTCGATCTGCTCTTTTACAAAGGTTTCGATAGGGAGATTTTTATTCATGATCCCTGTTCCATTGCGCCTGTGACCCCTTCCGATCCGCGGATGCAATTCTCGCTTAACGCTGAAACGCAGGGGGTTGCCTATTGAAAATGCGCAGACCTGTCAAGTGATCAAAACCGGTAAAAAAGGCCATGCGCGGCAGCTAGGTGTTGCGCTGTGAAAGTCAGGTGCGAAGATGCGCCATATAATCATCCAATAATCGCTGATTGTCACCATCGGTAATGACCTCGGGCAATTTTTCTATGGCCTGCCCAATGGCCATATCCAGCAACTCCATTTTAAGACTGGCATTGGCCTGGACAATCCTGTTTTCCATCTTCCGCCGGGCCTCCTCCAGCATCACGACGCTTTGTTGTTTGGCCTGTGCGATCAGCTGCTGCTTGCGGTTTTCTCCCTGGGCAATCAGACGATCTTGCAGGGCTTTAAACCGTTTCTTATTTTCTATCTCCTGTTCTTTGGCTGCCTCGATGGCCTGCAAAATTTTTTCTTTCTCCTTGTCCAGGCCCTCGATCTCGGAGACAACATCCTCCTTTTTCAGCTTTAAGAAGTTCTTGATGGGCTGGCGGCCGTATTTGACGATCACCGTCGCCAAAATAATAAAGTTTAACCAACGCATGGCCACGTCATAAGTCGGTCGCCACGAGGGGTCCCCGGCCACGGCGGCATCCGGCCAAAACAAGATACCCATGGTAATCAACCATAGGGTCGCCCCGGCTGTTGTGATCACCTTCATGAGTGCATCCTCCGCTGAAGCACATTTTCCATAACGGTTAGCGTGATGGCATCCACTTCTCCAAGGATTGCCTGGCGCGCCTGCTTCATCTGCGCATTTACCTGCGCCTCGTTCTCCTGCCGCAAGGAGGCAATTTTCTGCCGAGCCTCTTCAATCAACGCGGATGCCTGCTGATCCCCTTCCGCTTCCAACGAACGCACAACCGTGTCAGCCTCTTGGATCACCTGCGCGCGCTGATCGTCCAAAGCCTTGACCAGCCGATCGAGATTATCTCGGCCAGCAGCAATATCCGCCCTGACCCCGTGGAGATATTCATCCCGTTGATGCATGGTACCAAGCAGGGGTCGGAACATGATCCGGTTCATGATGTAAAGGAAAATCAAGAAAGAGACCAGTTGAACTAAAAAGGTCTCGTTGATGCTGATCAGGGCATTGGTGGCGATAATTTCCATGGAGCGCTTTCTCCGCGGGATGGTTACCGGTCCGCAACGATGATGGCCGGCCGGCGGGTTGAAACGGATTTGATGGTGAAACGGCCGAGTTTCACAAGCCGCTTGCGGTCAGGGTCACGCACCGTTACCTGCATCCGGAGCGAATTGGCCCTTTACGGATGTTTTGAAATGGGCTGGCTTGCTAAACAACAAAAAGCAACAGCAAGGCAATCACCAGGGAATAAATACCGGTCGATTCGGACACCGCCTGGCCGACAAGCATGGTTCGGGTCAACAGTCCGGCTTCTTTAGGATTCTTCCCGATGGCTTCACAGGCCTTGGCGGCCACCATGCCCTCGCCCACGCCCGGGCCAATCGCACCCAGTCCCATGGAAACTCCGGCGCCCAAAAATGCCGCCGCCTTTACGATGTCTACACCTTCAATTGCCATTGATTCTCCTCCTCGATTAACGGTCTATCAGATGATTGCAAAAATATGTCTATAGGTGCTCAACAGCTACACCACAAATATCAGCACCAAGCTAACCACCATGGCATAAATGGCGGTCGACTGGGAAACCGCCTGCCCAACCAGCATGGTCCGCATCAGGTCGGCGGCATGCTTGACGTTACGGGCAACCCACCGAACGGCGCTTTCGGCGGCCATACCGTTACCCACCCCCGGCCCGATACCGCCGAAACCGGTACACACGCCCGCCCCCAGAAGGGCCATGGCCGCATGCAATTGCGTAGACTCGGGAAACGTTTTAAACATCAGAATAAAACTCACCAGGAGTCCGAATATCGACGGCGTCTGCGCCACCGCTTGGCCCACCAACATAATCGTGGTTACATTGCCCACCGTCTCGGGCTGACGGGCAACGCCCTCACAGCTGGTCCCGGCGGCCATGCCGCCGCCATATCCGGAGCCGATGGCGGCCAGGCCGGTGCTCAACCCGGCCCCGATCAAGGCCGCCCATGTGGGCTGTAAGGGTGCGTTGGAAAAATCCATGAACAACAGCATCAACGCCACCACCATGGAAAAGATGGCCGGTGTCTGGGCCACAGCGGATCCGATGAGCATGTTGGTGGTTAGCCGGCTGCTCATCGCCGGTTGCCGGGCAATTCCCATACAGGCCTGGCCGCCGGGAAAACCGGATCCGACGCCTGAGCCGATGGCCCCGAATCCCATGCTCACGCCCGAGCCGAAAAGGGCCGCCGCCGTGAGCATGCTGGGCGTACCCTTGTCCATAAATAACAGCAAAATGGCTACAACCAGCGCAAAAATCGAAGCCGATTCGGCGATGGCTTGACCCACCAGCATATTCTTAAATATTTCGCCAGAATTGTTCGGGCTCCTGGAAACGGCCAGGTTGGCCATGGAAGCGGTGTAGCCTTCACCAATCGCCGCGCCGACCGCACCGAGCCCCATGGCGATTCCCCCGCCGACAAACGCAGCCACCTTTACCCAGGCCTGGACGTCGAGTTCCATCATCTATTTCACCTGGACTGAAATATAAACAACTGTTAACATTGTGAAAACAAAAGCCTGGATCGTGCCAACGAACATACCGAAAAAGGCGTACAGAAACGGCGGCAGCAAAAGGCTCCAGGTCAGATAGGATACCACCAGAATAATGATCGAACCGCCCATGATGTTTCCGAAAAGACGAAAAGAGATAGAAACAATCTTGGCCAATTCACCAATGATATTCAGCGGTGCCATGAAAAAGATGGGTTGAAAATATTCGCTGGCATAGTTCTTAAACCCTTTTTTGCGGATCCCCGCCGCGTGGGCAATGACAAATCCCATTACGCCCAGACTCAGTGGCGTGTTGAGGTCTTTGGTGGGCTCGTCCAAATGAGGTATGATGCCCAGCCAGTTTGAGACAAGCAAAAACAGGAAAAGGGCGCAAATCAGGGGACCATATTTTTTAGCCATCTCCTTGTCCAGGGCATCTTCGGTCAGCTTGTACAGACTGGCCACGAACAGTTCGCCGAACACTTGCATGGATTCAGGTACCATGCCCCGTTTGCGTGCGGCCAGAAAACCCAGTACCATGATCACCGTGAAGGCGATCCAGGTCATGAGGATGACTTCAAGATTGAACGTCATTGAATGACCGAAAATTGGTATGATCAGCTGATGAATTCTTCCGAGTTCTCCCATGTATCAGGTCCCCTGAATCAACGTTTGACAGAATCGAAAATCAACCGGTATCCATGTTCGATCAGAATCACCAGCTGAACCATGAATATGCCCACGACCGTGGCGGAAAGATTGAAGCGGTCCGATTGAACGGCGATAATCAGCGGTACTGCCAGCAGCAAGTATCTAAGCACCAAAGAAAAAAAGGATCGTCGGGCGGCCGCCTTGCGTGTGTCGCTGAATCGATAACGCAGCAGCTGGCCCATCAGTGCAAAATTGATGGCACTGAAGACCCCGCCCAAGACCACCCCTCGACAAAGCGATTGTTGGCCTGCCGCCAAAAAAAGGAGGCCGGCACCGATGGAGAGCAGCAGCGCTCGTGAAGCATATTTTTTTTGAATGTCAAGAACCGTTGTGCCCGTTCCCATCGGGATCAACCTTATTTTTCGGTTCTGTAATCTCAAGGATCTGTCGGTAGCAGACATTGGCACCACCGGCAATGCCGAGCAAAATGAATATGGTCGTGAACACCCCTCGTAATGCCAGCCATTTGTCCAAAGCATGCCCGACAAAGAAACAAAACACGATGCAACCGGCCATGGTCAGGCCCAGCTGCATGACAATGGTCAGATTTTCCGCCCAATCTCTGTTTTTTTTATAGTCGAACAAACAATGCTTCCATCTCGATTCGTCGACCGGTTGTCTCCGGCCGTCGCATCCGGCCGGATGGAATGGTGCATGAGATTGAGAAAATAGCAGCAACCGCAGGGATGATGAGCGCGTACCGATACCAGCGCAATCTCGGACACCGATGCTTGCGCCTTTTTACGGACCCCTCAACAGTGGTCCGTGGTTCCAATTTTGGAACAGCGGCAGAAATAACAAAGACCATCGAGCATTGTCAAGCTGCTTGATGGTCGCCCATCATCGAGCCATTCTTTCTTCAACCTGCCAATCACCCCCTCAACGCCGTTGGCCCGTCCGGGCCGATGCGGTATTTTTTATTTAGCGCGTATATTAGAAATAAGAATCGGGGTTCAGGGCAAGGCCTGCAGCGGGGAAAAAAGCGGAGCAAGCCTGGCGGTTGTGAGCATTTTTGAGCGTTGCATAACGCAGCCCTGGGCCCTTGGACTATTTTTGAGATACGCTCTGGTGGTAATGGTTGATTGAAAAGCCCGGGTTGCAAAAGCCTGCGGTTGTATTCTTTTCCGGTCCAGCATACCATGGCGACGATACCACTAAACGCACGCGAGCTCGAAAGGGATTAAAATCATGCAAAGCCAAATTACGATCCTGGGGTCGGGAACATGTGTACCCTCGCTGGTACGCAACCCATGTTCGTTTTTCATGCAGACCGGCGGCCAACAGTTGCTCTTCGACTGTGGGCCGGGAGTGACGCGCCGTCTATTGGAAATCGGCGTATCAATTTTCGAGATCACCCACCTTTTTATCAGCCACTTTCATCCTGATCATATTGGAGAACTGGCCTCACTTTTATTCGCACGAAAGTACCCAATGCCACCGCCCCAGCAGGGCCCGCTGACCATTGTCGCCGGCAAGGGATTCAGCGCCTTTTTCGACGGATTAAAAGCGGTCTACGGGGACTGGATCGTGCTACCGCCCAGCCGGTTTAGCGTGATTGAAATGGACACAACCGGCCCCGATTCCCGCACCTTCCCCTCTTTTTGCGTGACCAGCACGCCAGTGGCCCACCGGCCGGAAAGCCTGGCCTATCGCATTGTGGATGCAGCTGGCAAAGTGTTGGTCTATTCCGGTGATACCGATGTGTGCAACAGTCTGGTGACCATCGCCGCCGATGCCGATCTGATGATCTGCGAATCGGCCCTTCCCGACGACCAGAAGGTGGCTGGCCACCTCACGCCATCAGAGGCGGGGCGCATTGCCCAGGCAGCCGAGGTCAGGCGATTGGTGTTGACTCATTTTTATCCGGCATGTGAGGATGCCGATATTGAAAAACAATGCCGGCGTACCTATAATGGAAAGGTTATACTGGCAACAGATAAGATGACCCTTACGCTTTAGCGATGGACATGCGCTATTATCCCATCAACCTTAACATCCAAACCAGGCCCTGCCTGGTTGTCGGCGGTGGTCGCGTGGGTGCTCGTAAAGTAGAAACCCTGTGCCAATGCGGTGCACAGGTCACCGTTGTCAGCCCGGAAGTGGTGCCTGAATTGCTTGAGTTGTCCGGCGACAGGACCATACGCCTGAAACAACGTGCCTATCGGTCGTCGGATGTTGAAGGCATGTTTCTGGTTATCGGGGCCACGAACGACGAAGCGCTCAATCGTCAAATTCACAGCGACGCGGAGCGTCACCAACTGTTGTGCAACATTGCCGACCGTCCGGAAATCTGCAACTTCATCCTACCGGCGATTGTCAGGCGTGGCGACTTCACGCTAGCGATTTCCACCGCTGGAAAAAGCCCGGCATTTGCCAAGCATATCCGCAAGCAACTCCAAGCCCAATACGGCCCTGAGTATGGCCTGCTGCTGGATCTGATGGGCGCCATCCGCACCCGGCTTCTGGCCGAAGCCCACGCTCCGGAGGAACACAAACCCTTGTTCGAACAGCTCATCGCCGCCGACCTGCTTGGCCTGGTCAAAGAACACGATACAGCCCAAATCGACAGCTTGCTGGAATCGGTGCTGGGACCTGGATATGGCTATGGCCAGCTGATGTCCGCTAATCGACGGCCACAGGAGTGACATGGAGCCTGTTTTTATTATCGCTACGGTTGCCTACTTGCTCAGCAGCGCCTGTTTTTTTGGCTATTTGGTTCTTCAGAAAGACCCATTCCAACGCACGGCAGTTGGATTCATGGTTACCGGCTTCCTCCTGCACACGGTTTCCCTGATCGTGGGCGGCGTGAGGGCCGGCCATTTTCCGATAAACAATCTCCATGAAACGCTCTCCTTTACCGGGTGGACGGTCACCGCTGTGTATTTGGCATTCTATTACCGCTACAAGCTCAAGATTTTGGGCATTTATGCAGGGCCGCTAATTTCCTTGATCATGATCGCCGCCTACCAAATGCCCAGACCAATCACGCAAAACCCGCAGCTGTTTAAAAGCTGGTGGTTGGCCACGCACATCGTTACGATCTTTTTGGGCAATGCGGCATTTGCCTTGGCCTGCGGCCTGGGCATTTTATATCTGCTTCAGGAAAACGCCATCAAACAGAAACGGCGCGGTTTCTTCTTCAGTCGCCTGCCATCTCTCGACCTGTTGGATACCACAGGCTATGCCTGCATCGTGGTTGGCTTCTCGATGGCGACCATTGGTCTGATCACTGGTGTGGTGTATGCCAAAGCGATCTGGGGACGCTTTTGGAGCTGGGATCCCAAAGAGGTCTGGTCGGCCATCACCTGGCTGTTCTACGCGGCCCTGCTACATGAGCGGCTGACGGTGGGTTGGCGCGGGCGACGGGCAGCCATCATGTCCATTATCGGATTCGGCGTTTTGCTTTTCACCTTTTTTGGGGTGAATTTTTTATTACAGGGACACCACGGATCGTTTACGGCCATGTAGCCAGGATCGAGGACAACCATCCGGTCGCTTGAGGCGCTCGATGCCTGACGCGTGGACCTTAACCGACACACCATCATGCCTGATATCGTACTGCTTGGACTCAATCATAAAACCGCATCCGTCGATGTGCGGGAGTGCATCGCCTTTACGGCAGACGAGACCGATCAGGCCCTGGCGAGACTCCGCAACGCCCCAGCCATTGGAGAAGCGGTTCTTTTTTCCACCTGCAACCGGATCGAACTGCTCATGGCTGTCGATGAACACGAGGCGGCCGTCTCCAGTGCCAAGCAATTCATCTCCGAATTCAAAAAAGTGCCCCTGGCTCAGTTCGACCAATCCCTGTACGAATACGTGGGAGACGAAGCCGTCCGGCACACGTTTCAGGTCGCTGCCAGCCTGGACTCCATGGTGGTCGGCGAGCCCCAGATCCTTGGCCAGATGAAAGCGGCCTATCGAAAAGCGACCCTGGAGCGAACATCAGGCGTTGTCCTCAACAAACTGCTCCACCGAACGTTCTTTGTGGCCAAAAAAGTGCGCACTGAGACCGGTATCGGTGATCATGCGGTGAGCATCAGCTACGCCGCCATCGAACTGGGCAAAAAGATTTTCGGCAATCTTGACGGCAAACGGGTCCTGCTCATTGGCGCCGGCGAAATGGCCGAATTGGCAGTCGACCATCTAATCCGCAACCGGGCCGGCAGTATCACCGTTGCCAACCGAACCTTTGAACGGGGCCTTGAACTGGCCGCGCGTTTCTCGGGCAATGCGATAAAATTCGAAGAGATCATCGGCTGCATCGAGGAGGTTGACATTGTCATCAGCTCTACGGGTGCCACTGACTACGTCCTTCAAAAAGCGCAAATTAAACACGCCATGAAACGTCGTCGCAACAGACGGCTTT
>JASFFF010000020.1:0-17034 GCA_050124445.1 Desulfosarcina sp. | reverse complement strand
ATCTACGCTGCTCACGGATTTGGTTTGTCGGTCGGCCGTCCTGTGGTTTTGCTGTCCTTCCGTGCAATCAGTAGAGAAATTGGTTGCAGTGTGATACGATCGTTTTGAAGACAAATTCTCACCTTTGGCCGAGAGCGATCATATGAAGCAAATGAATGCCATGATGCTGGAACGCATTCATGACCTCAAACAGACCCAAACACCACTGGTGCGCCGCAAGCGATCCATCCCCGTGCCCGGCGACCATGAAATCCTGATCCGAGTATCGGCCTGCGGCGTGTGTCATACCGAATTGGATGAAATTGAAGGCCGGACGCCGCCGCCGCATTTTCCCATTATTCCAGGCCATCAAGTGGTTGGCCGAGTCGAGGAAACCGGCTCCGAAGCGGTCCGTTTTTCCATCGGGCAGCGGGTGGGCGTGGCTTGGATCAATCGATCATGCGGCAGCTGTAACTTTTGTAAAAGTGGACAGGAGAATCTATGTCCCGATTTCAGGGCCACTGGCAGGGATGTCCATGGCGGCTATGCCGAGTACATGAAGGTTGATGAGGCCTTTGCCCATACGATTCCCGATCGTTTTTCCGATGCACAGGCGGCTCCGTTGCTCTGCGCCGGTGCCATCGGCTACCGTTCCTTGGCCCTTTGCCGGCTGCGAAACGGCCAGCGATTAGGGCTTACCGGGTTTGGCGCATCAGCGCATCTGGTTCTCAAAATGGTACGGCACCAGTTTCCCGATGTGCGTGTTTGCGTATTTGCTAGAAGTTCGGGGGAGCGGTCATTCGCCCGCTCCTTGGGTGCTGAGTGGGCTGGAGATACGAAGGAGACCGCACCACAGCCATTGGATCGTATTATCGACACCACGCCGGCATGGACACCGATTGTCGAAGGGTTGAGAAACCTCAAACCCGGCGGACGATTGGTAATCAACGCCATTCGCAAGGAGACGACGGACCAGGATGTATTGTTGCACCTGGATTATTCTTCTCATTTGTGGCATGAGAAGGAAATTAAAAGTGTCGCTAACGTCACCCGTGAAGATGTTTCCCGTTTTCTCGAACTGGCTGACCGGATTCCCCTTTCTCCGCAGGTGGAGACGTTTAGCCTCGATAAGGCCAATCAGGCGCTCATGGAGCTGAAGCAAAGGAAAATTCATGGAGCCAAGGTGCTCATGGTGAATCATCGCTAGCACCCATGGTTTGTGTGCGCTGACTGGTTTCAAACCTGGTGCGTTGCATCCGGTAGCATGCGCAACCATCAGTGCATTGACATCGTTTGACCAAGCATCGGCCCAGTACTGCCCATACGATTGTTTGCCCCTGGATGCCGGTATGGTCACCGAGCGGATTTGACTCACCATCGACTGGAGAGGCCCTTGTGAGAGAATTTATTGCCGATGGTTTCAAATTGATCAGCAGGCTGGATCGGGAGATCGGTGTCCTGATCGACAACTGCCTGGGGTTTCTCTATTCGATCGATTTGGGACCTGCTACGAGCAAGGAAATCAGTCAGATTGAATCGGCTCTTTACGACATGGTCTATCTGGGCCGTACCCCGGCTGGCCATGCGTTCAAGGAAGATCTTTTTCGTACGCGCATACTCCCACTCATGAAGAAAATTGCACCGGATGGATACTACTTTGGGATCAACCCACAACACACCGGTCTACTCGGGTACTGGCCGCAGTCCGATGCCGACACTGACTATAAGAATCCCGATCCTCTGGTCGGCGCTACCGAGCAGAAGGCA
Organism: Desulfosarcina sp.; assembly: GCA_050124445.1. GTDB lineage: Bacteria > Desulfobacterota > Desulfobacteria > Desulfobacterales > Desulfosarcinaceae > Desulfosarcina. Next base: position 15,288 of record JASFFF010000020.1, on the reverse strand, counting down.
GCACCCTCCGGTTCCCCCACCTCTGGCTGACGTGACTGGTGTTCCAGGGCAAGCCTCTTGACACACCCTTTTGGCCCATTGTACTTCTAGATTGCCTGTTTGGCACCCGATTCATCATCAAGCAATCAACGGCATGAGGAGTGTTCTTTGTTGGTCGTACGTTGGCTGGTAATTATTGCAGCAACTTTCTTCCTGTGGAGCTTCAATGCGTCGACAGTGCCCGCGGGGGCCGGCGTCCGCCATCCAGCCTGGGCCGGTAAGTTTTATCCCCAGAATCGGGACAATTTGAAGCGGCTGATCCAACGTCTGATCACCACTGCCGTGAAGGACACCACCATCAATCGAACGCGACCCGGTCTGCGAGCACTGATCATGCCACACGCCGGGTACGTTTACTCTGGCGTCACCGCCGCCCATGCCATCCTGGCCATCGAACCGGATCGCTTCAATCGGGTGGTCCTGGTGGGGCCCGACCATCGGGTGGGCTTCTTGAACGCCTCGGTTACCGAGGCCGCCCATTGGCAAACTCCGTTGGGCCTTGTCCCCATTGGGGACTATCGGCCCATGGTGGACGAGCAACCGGATCTTTTTGACACGGTGGTCGTATCGGATCGATATGAGCACAGCCTGGAGGTCATTCTACCTTTTTTTCAAGCGCACTTGCAGCCATTCGACTTGATTCCCGTGGTGTTGGGACCGTGTGATGCGCAATTGATGGCCCAATCGCTGGGCCGTCTGCTAAACGATGGTCGAACCTTGTTGGTGGTCAGTGCCGATCTGTCCCATTATCTTGGCTATGATCAGGCCATCGGGCGTGATCGGGAGACCCTGGCGAGGATTCTATCCTTGGATCCGGACTGGCAACAAGATCAACGCAATCGTACCTGCGGCCGCTACCCGATCGGCGTCCTGCTTGAGCTGGCCCGCATTCGGCAATGGCAACCGGTGCTGCTGCATTATAGCAACAGCGGCGATACCGCCGGCGATAAGGACGCCGTGGTGGGGTACGCTGCCGTGGCCTTTTATGGAGATGAACCGATGCAACATCCAAGCGATACCCCACAGCGGCTGACCCCTGAGCAAGGAGCGGCGCTGGTGGCCCTGGCCCGGCAAACCTTGGCCAACCATTTCGGAGAAACGCCAGCCGCCGCTGAAGCAGGCAAGCTGGAATCGACGCTTGCGGATCACGCGCTTCAGGTCCGTTGCGGCACCTTCGTCACCCTGAAAAGCAACGATCAGCTTCGTGGTTGTATCGGGAGTCTATCGGCCACGGTTCCCATCGTATCGGGCGTACGGCAAAATGTGCTCAGTGCTGCCTTTCACGACCCCCGTTTTCCACCCTTGGGTAAAAAAGAGCTGGATACGGTGGCTATTGAGGTGAGCGTGCTCTCCGAGCCGGTTCCTCTGGCCTATCGTGATGCCGAGGATTTGATGGCCAAATTACAGCCTGGCATCGACGGGGTAATAATAAAAAAAGGCACCGCCAGTGCCACATTTTTACCTCAGGTGTGGGAGCAGCTGCCCCAGCCGGAACCCTTTTTATCCCATCTTTGCCTGAAAGCCGGTCTGCCTGCCGGGCGATGGCGGAAAGGCGATTTGACCGTGCTGGTCTATCAGGTTCAGTATTTTGAAGAAGTGCGATGACGGAGGCGTCCGGGCGGTGGTTGTGACCACGGGGATTGCTTCCGTGGCCGTTCAACTGATTATGATGCGCGAATATCTGGCGCAGTTCCAGGGCAATGAAATCGTCATTGCCCTGATTTTTTTCTGCTGGCTGGTGTTCGGTGGCATGGGCACCGTCGCAGTCAAGCGGTTGGGTGCCGGACGGCTGTCTCCGTCTGCTTCCTTCCTGGCCACACTCTCTTGCCTCATGGCCATGCTTGCCGTAGGACAGGTCATCGCTATTCGCTGGTTGCGAGACCTGTTCTTCATTCATGGGGCGTCGGTGGGATTTTATGCCACGCTGGGTTTCGTTGCCGCAACCATCCTGCCTTATGCCCTGCTGGTGGGTTTCGTGCTGCCCTACAGTCTGCTGGTGGCTAGACGCCGATCGGCCGGCTATCCGGGCAGCTGGATCTATATGGCCGACAATGCAGGGGACATGACCGGGGCAGCGGTGTTCTCCTTTGTCCTGGTCCACTGGTTGACACCCTTCCAGGGGTTGCTGGCAGTGCATTTGCCGCTGCTGGCATCCCTGTGGTGTCTGAAATCGGCATCCCGGCGTTCAACTGCAGTGGGCGTTGCTGTTGCCATTGCGGTTCTCGGTGCCGGGGCGTTTTTCGAAAACCGGCTGTTGCCAAGTGGAGAAGGCCGGCGAATTCATTATGCCGAAAGTCGATATGGGCGCATTGAGGTGTTCGAATCGGAAGGACAGATATCTCTTTTCACCGACGGAATGCCCAGCCTCACCTCCCATGATCCCGCGTTGGCGGAGGAGGGTGTTCATTTCCCGCTCAGCCAGTTGGATCGACCCCGGCGCGTGCTACTGGTGGCCATCGTGGGCGGCATGCTGGCAGAGATCGCCAAATACCGTCCCGAACAGGTGGATTATGTGGAACTTGACCCGCTGGTGGCCAGCTTGCATCGCCAATTCGGCCTGGTGGCGCCCATCGCCGGACTGACGGTGATCGCCAGGGATGCGCGCGCCTATCTGGCAGAAACATCGGCCCGCTACGATGCCATTTTGGTCAATCTGCCGCCTCCTGAAACGTATCAGGTCAATCGCTTCTTTACTTCCGGTTTTTTCGAACTGGTAAAAATGCGCCTTGCTCCGGGTGGCGTTTTCAGCTTCAGCATTCAGGGCGTGGCCAATTATATCTCCGATACCCGACGGCAGCAATTATCCACGCTGGCCAACACGGCCAGTCCCTACTTCAGGCATGTTACGCTCATGCCTGGTCAGCGACTGTTTTTTCTGTGCCGTGATCGGCCCATTTCTACCGATATTCCCCATCTGCTGGAGATGAAAGAAATCAACACCCGACACATCCGGGGTTATTTTAGCGGTAACCTGACACAGGCACGCATACGGCAAGTGAATCAGGCGGTGGATACCAGCATTCCCAAAAACCGGGACCTGCACCCCCAGTTGATGCTGCAGGCATTCATGGCATGGTTTAAACGTCACGGGGAGTCACCCGGGTGGTTTGCTGTGTCATTGGGCGCGATCGCCTTGATTTACCTGTTCAACCTGTCACGGCCCCAATGGGTCCTGCTGACCACCGGCTGTACCAGCATCGGGGCCGAGATGCTGGCCATCTTTACCTTTCAGACGCTTTATGGTTATATCTATCTCCAGCTCGGCGTATTGGTTACCGTATTTTTGGCCGGGTTGTTGCCCGGGGCGTGGCTTGGCGGACGGCTCGGGAGTCAATGGCGCCGGGCGCTGACCACAGCTGATCTGCTGTTGTGCCTGCTCATGGCCATATTTGCCTGGGTGTTGGTCGGTTACCAGTATGAACTGCCGGCCTGGATCCTGTACGGCTTCGGTCTGACGGTTTCTTTGCTCTGCGGTTTTCAGGTCCCTTTGGCACTTAGGTTGTGCGGGGATGGTACCGCCGCTGTGACGGAAAGCTTTTCCGCCGACCTGATGGGTGCCGCCATCGGTGTCCTGCTGGTGAGTCTGGTGTTGATTCCTTTCATGGGGATCATTTGGTCGAGCCTGTGCCTGTCAGGTGTTAAATTGATTAGCTTCGTGGCATCACGGTCGATCCATGAAACAGCTTAGCCGACGACAATTCATGCGTCTTGCCGCCACCGGCTTGTACGGAACGGCTGTCGGCCAGACTGCCTGGCCCTTCTTGGGTACCGCCCACGCTGCTTCTGCAGACATTCGGGGGTCGATCATAAAAAAAGATGCCCCGGACAAGTTGTGGAAATGGTCCAAGGCCGCTTATCATTTCATCCGATTGAGAAATGGTGTGATCATGTGCACCCTGTGCCCCAACCGCTGCCGATTGTCGGCGGGAGATCGCAGCATTTGCCGCAGCCGGGTGAACATGGGCGGCACCCTCTACAGCCTGGCGTATGGCAATGCCTGTTCGGCCAATGTGGATCCGGTCGAGAAAAAACCGTTGTTTCATTTCCTGCCCGCCACCCGCGCATTCTCCATTGCGGCCGCCGGGTGCAACTTTCGCTGCCTCAACTGCCAGAATTGGGAGATCTCCCAGGTTCGCCCCGAGGACGTACGCCACCACGACCTTTTTCCCGACGCCGTGGTAAAGGCGGCCACCCAGAGCGGATCCACCAGCATCGCTTATACCTACAGCGAACCGGTGACCTTCTATGAATACATGATCGACACGGCACATGTGGCCAGGGCCAACGGCCTTCGCAATCTCTGGGTTTCCAACGGTTACATCAATCAGGGTCCGCTGCAAGCCCTTTGCCAGGTGTTGGACGGCGCCAATGTAAACCTCAAGTCCATCAGTGATGAGATCTACCGGCGGCTTAACGGCGGACGGCTGAAACCGGTGTTGGACACCTTTGTCACCCTTCACCGGCACGGTGTCCATTTTGAGATAACACATCTGGTGGTGCCTGGCTATGGAGACACCCCGGAGATGATCCAACGCATGTGCGCGTGGATATTGGAACACCTGGGACCGGACTATCCGCTCCATTTTCTGCGCTTTTTCCCCCGGTATCAACTGGATCGACTGGCACCGACGCCGGTGGCCACCTTGATCCGCTTTCGTGAGCTGGCCATGGCCGAGGGGGTTCGATACGTATACCTGGGCAACGTACCGGGCCACCCGGGCAGCCACACGTTTTGTCATCAGTGCAACCAATTACTGGTGGAGCGTCAGGGTTATCACATCACCACCATGCGGCTGAAGGCGGGGCATTGCCCATCTTGCCAGACCCCGATACCCGGCGTGTGGCCGGCTGCTTGATCCAAACAGCGAATGAACGTCTCTGTTTGGTGCAATATCGGGGCTGGATGATGACCGGTGTATTGGGTTAGTGCAGCAGTTCGGTGGTGTGGGTAAGGATGAAATGGTTGAGCTGCTCCACCTGGAGCAGGGTGAGGCCCTCGAAACAGACACTGCGACGCGCCTGGCCTTCGGTGGGGAGGGACTTGTCCGGGCCCGGGGGGATATCGGACACGGTGCGGCAGCGGATACCGCTTATGGTGATTTCACCGTCCGGGGTCATAATGGCCAACTGATCCGACGAGAAGTCCGGTGATGCTTCCATTTCATGGCTGTAGGCCAGGCCGGATGGGCTGATATCAATCAGGCTGCAACGTTCGTAGGGATTGGCCCGGGAGATGACGAAACTGCCCGCCGGTGCCGCATAGCGCGGATTTCTGCGACGCTCCGTCGATATCGGCTTCAGGACCCTGCGGATCGTCTCCGCCAGCTGCTGCATGCTTACCGGTTTTAAGATCAAGGCTTGGACGCCCAACGTTCGGGCATTCGCATCTCTGACGTGCTCGTTGAAGCCTGTGCACAAAATGACAGGTAGATCATCACGTACCGCTTTGACCGCTTCGGTCAGTTCGGTCCCCGTCATCTCGGGCATGGTCATGTCCGTGATCAGCAGGTCGAAAGCATGGGGGCGGGCGGCCACGGTCCTCAGTGCCGACTGGCTGTCCGTGTGGGCACTGACCGTGTACCCCAACTGCTCCAATACTTGCCGCATCATGTCTACCAGCATCACCTCATCATCAACGATCAGGATATGCTCTTGACCGCCCGGCGGTTGTTGGTGACCGAAATCGACCGGTTCTTTGTCAACCATCGATTCCACTACCGGCAAATAGAGGTGAAACTCCGTGAAGCGACCCGGGCGGCTGAATACTTTGATGGCCCCACCGCTCGACTTGATGATGCCGTGAACGACCGCAAGCCCCATGCCAGTGCCTTTGCCGGTCTCTTTGGTGGTAAAATAGGGGTCGAAGATCCGATCGATGATTTTTTTGTCGATACCGTGACCGGTGTCGGTCACGATCACTCTGGCATAGTTGCCCGGGGAAAGACCCTCCATGTCGGCAGCCGTGGTGGCATCCAACGCCACCGGTTCCAGCCGGATGGTCAGGGTCCCGCCATGGTCTGCCATGGCATGGGCGGCATTTGTGCATAGATTGAGCATGATTTGGTGAATCTGGGTGGCGTCTGCAATGATGGTGCACTCAGTCTGACTGATATCCAGTTCGATGGAGATATTGGTGGGCAAGGAGGCGCGCATCAGTTTAATCGATTCGGCGACCACCCGGTTGAGGCGAAGCGGCTTGCGATCGGATTCTCGTTTACGGCTGAAGCTGAGCAGCTGCTGAATCATTTCACGTGCCCGCAGGCTGGCTGTGAGAATCCGTTCCAGGTTCTGGTGCGCACAGTGCTCCGCGGGTACATCGGCCAAGGCCAGCTCCGTATTGCCGAGAATAATGCTTAGCACGTTGTTGAAGTCGTGGGCGATTCCGCCGGCCAGGGTGCCGATGGCTTCCATTTTTTGGGATTGGCGCAATTGATGTTCCAGCTGCCGATTTTCGGCTTTGACGCATTTGTGATCGCGTTGCATCTGCTGCTGTTTGAGAACATTTTCCACACGAATGATCAACTCATCGTGTTCAAATGGTTTGCGCAGGTAGTCGCTGGCCCCCATACGAATGGCCTTTACGGCCGAATCGATGGAGGCCTCCCCGGTGACAATGATGAAAGCGGCATTACAGCGTTCCCGATCGACGGCATCCAGCAACTCGAAGCCATTCATTTCGGGCATCATGACGTCAAGAAGGACCAAGTCAGGGGAATCGGCATGAATCAGGGAGAGGGCGTGGCGGGAGCTATTGGTACTTCGAACCCGGTAGTTTCCGGTTTTTAGGATGGCTTCGATGCTGGCGGTCATCAGGGGTTCATCGTCGCAGATCAATATACGCGGGTGATTTTCCATGCAGCGCTCCTCGTTGGCCCAAACCGTTGCCAATCCATAGACCCTATGCAAAAATGGCAGACGTGTTCGTGGCAGCGGAGCCAAAGTATAAAAGGCTTACATCCGACATGCTTGCTGTGCTGTCGGCCGGTTGCTGGTTTAGCCATGAACACAGATCCTTGCTGTCTGAGATGGGCGCTATTGCCCATTGATGCTGATTGGCAGCTCAATGTGAAAACAGGTTCCCTTGCCAGGATCACTTTCGCAAAGCAGGATGCCATTTAAATGGTCTACCGCCTCTTGGACGATGGACAGGCCCAATCCGTCGTGACCTGATTTCGAAGATACATGTGGTTTGAATAGATCATTTCTTATGCTGTCGTCAATTCCCGGGCCGTCGTCACAGATGCTGATTCTGATGCGGTCCACATCGTCCATGCTGCCAGTACGACCAAGGGATGCTTTCAGCATGCGCGTGCTCACCGAAATGGTTCCCCCTTCAGTCATTGCTTCCATCGCATTTTTTAACAGGTTAATCAATACTTGCTTCAACCGGTTTCTATCAACTGTGACAATGGGGATGTGTGCCCCCAGATCCTGTTGCAGGTCAATGGGCATTTGACTGGGCATGCGTTTCTCAAACAGGTCCAGAATATCTGCGACCGTGGCATTCAGGTCAATGCGTTGAAGGGCCTTGATACCTTTTTCCGGCGCGGCGGTCAGGGATTTGATCAGATCGGCCACACGATTGATCTCTTCATCAATGATGCGCAGCTCGTCAGGCCCCGATTGTTTTTCATCCGGCTGCAGCATGAGCGCTTTGAGGTAGTTTTTGATGATGCTGAGCGGATTGTTGATTTCATGAACAATTTTGCGGGTTCTATGAACCATGGATGCGAGCTGGTCCGCTGCAATGACCGATTGCCGGTCGCCTTTTCTATCTTCTCGTTCCAACGCCCCAGCCACGGCATCGACCATGGCCTGCAGCAGCGTTGCCTGACCGGCGATCCATGGCCACACGTTTTCGTCTATCCCCAGTATCAAACACGGGCCGGGGGAGGACAGGCCGGCATCCGATCGGAGCGGCAAGCAGGCCAGTCCGTCCGTGTTCATGTACGCCATGAGCTGATGGTCGACGAGGGTCAGCCGTGCCTGGCGCGAGGGTGAGAAGGAATCTACCGGATGGCCGCTGGTATGGCAGATGACCGGCAGACAAGCCGTTGCGGTCAGTGGAATCTGCAAGCGGTCGATAGGCTGAACGGCAATGTCTCCGGTGGAGAAGAATCCAACCAATTGCTCTGCCTGGGGTGCAGGTTCAACCACGATAAGGGTATCGATGCCCAAAAAGGTGCTGAGACTTCGCTGCAATACCCGCATGACCGCATTGCGGCCGGACGCTTCCAAAAGTGCTGCATATACCTTGGACAAAGCGGTGCTGATCCGAATGTCGTCGGCCAAGGGAATCGGATAATCATGCCTGCCGCTCGCATCCTGCTGCACATCGGCAACGACACCCAGTTCATCGGCCAAAGCTTGGGCTTGCCGGTTCGCCGCTGCGGTCATTCGGGCCAGCTGCTGGGGCGCCACATGCAGCAACCCCGACACCGCCTGGAACGTTGCGGATGATTGGGCGGATTCACCGGCCAGACGATTGGCCGCCCAGATGATCTGGACCAGTGGCAGGGCATTTTTAACCTCAGCAGTTGTGGTTGCGTGATGTCTGACGGCATCGGATACCAACCAGGCATTGGTGTACCGGCGGATCAGCTGCGCACCGAATTGGTCATAGCCGCATTCGACGACCTGTGTTTCGGCTTCGAGCAATTGGACGGCCTGGGTGGGATCGGCCAGCATCGGTGCGCAGTCGGGCGGCGTCAGGGCAAAAATGGCCAGCTTGCCGATATTGTGAAGCAGGCCGGCGATGTAGGCTTCTTCCTCCGGCCCAAAGTTGATTGCATGGGCCAGTTTCTGGGACAGCAGGGCGGTGAGCAGGCTGTGCCGCCACAGCCATCCGAGCGCCAGGGCCTGCCGGCGGTGGATTGGATTCAGGGCTTGATCGGTCATGGCTTGGCTGGTGATGGCATCGACACCAGCCATTCCGATGCGGCCAATGATCTCTTCTATCGTGTTGATGGCGCCTGCCGGCTGCCGGGAACCCGCGGCTCGGTCGAGCCGCATGGCCATAAAGCACGTGGCCGGATCCAGTTTTACAAGCCGGGCAATGTCAGAAAGGTGGGCCGATGACGTGTAACGGGTACGAATCAACTTCTCCAATAAATAAGGAAAGACAAAAAGGGTTACCCTGCTAGTGGATTCAGTGGCGATGTGCACAGCGACAGCCAGTCCCGTTAGAGTCGTTCATTTGTTCAGCAGGCATGCGTCCGTTGATCCTATGGCGATACATAGACATGTCAACGAAACCGTATCCTAAGTTCAGGCGGCTGAAGATCGTTGCCGGCCTGATCTGGCCCCACACTACCGATGCATAGAGCAATGGGGGTGCCATCGCAAAACTTGACCCGGTTTTTTAAGGCCCTGAATTTAATTATTCTATTAATACCGGCGTGTTAAGTTTATTTAACGATGCTTGGCGGTTGCTCGTTCGAATGGCAGGCAGATGAATTTGATTGAATCTATATAGAATATTTTTCACAGGTGCGATCAGGCATATGAAAAATAGTACATAATTTTCCTCAAACAGAAGTTGTAAAGGTTTTTTTCATAGCGCCTGATCACTTCGAAAAACGGATTCTCACGTCCGTTGTTGATCTTCCGGATCAGTCATCAATTCTTGAGGTTCTTTTTGGCTTTCTGCCACACACTGGCCTTTGGTTTTTTTGCTTGTCACCTGACAGGCCTCCCGCATTCAGGTCGAGATGCCCAATTTTGGCAGGATATAGGCCTGAACCAGCACCCAGGCCCCGATAACTATCAGCAAGGTTATGATCTCTTTCATCTAAACCCCTTCCATATGTGTCTAACTGGATGTTGTCCATCGCTTTTGAAACGGCCAAAATGAGACTGGCGACGCGGTTGGTTCACAGGGAGAAGGGCATATCTATTAGTACCTGGCTTTGATACCGCCGGCATCGATGCCATATTTCTTGATTTTATAGTGAATGGCCCGTCGGCTGATACCCAGCAGCGCTGCGGCCTCTTTTTGAATGCCACCGGTTTGCTCCAGGGCCCGGACAATGGTTTTCTTTTCACTCTCTTCCAGTGAAAGGCAGCTGCTATCGGTCGTCGTTATTTCGCAGGATTCGCCAATGCCGGCCACATGGAAATCTTCCGGATGAAGCACACTTTCCCGACAGAGCACGATGCCGCCTTCGATAGCGTTTTTCAACTCACGAACATTGCCGGGCCAGGGGTATTCACACAGCCATGCCATGGTATCCGCGGGGACCTCGACCGGTTCGAGGTCGTGCGCCTGACAGAACTGCTCGGTGAAGTGTGCCACCAAAAGGGGGATGTCCGCTTTTCTTTCGCGCAAAGGGGGGATGGTCAGGGTAACCACCCTGAGGCGGTAAAACAGATCTTCCCGAAACTGTCCGGCTTTGATTGCCTCACCCAAATCCGCATTGGTCGCCGAAATGATCCGGCAATCCACCGGTGTTCCCTTGAGTCCGCCGATTCTTCGAATGGTTCGGTCTTCAATGAATCGAAGCAACCGGATCTGCATTTCGTGGGAGATATTGCCGATTTCGTCCAGGAAAAGGGTGCCGGAATCAGCTGTTTCGATGAGCCCTTTTTTATCGCTCACGGCGTGGGTGAACGACCCTTTGACATGGCCAAAAAGCTCGCTTTCCAGCAGGCCGGCTGGCGTGGCGCCACAATCGACCACGACAAACGGTTTATCCCGTCTGGGCCCCAATTTGTGAATTTGGTTGGCGACCCGCTCCTTGCCCACGCCACTTTCCCCGAGAATGAGCACATTGACGCTGCTGCGGGCCACCTTTTTTACCAACCCATGCAGGTTCTTCATGGCCGGGCTCTTTACTTCGTCCCGGATTTGGGGTTCTGACGGTGCTTCGACCGACGGACCCTGCGGTGCACCTTGGAATTCGCGCAGCATTAGCTGGATTTTATCAGTCAAGGTTTTACCATCAAACGGCTTTTCGACGTAATCCACTGCCCCGGCTTTGACAGCTTTGACTGCGTCGGGAACATTGGCATAGGCTGTTAGAAATATCACTGGTAGACCCGGTTGCAGTTTAATGATCTCAGCCAGCAGGGCCATACCATCCATTTCGGGCATTTTTACATCGGACACCACGAGGTCGATATGGCGTGTCTTGAGGATCTGAATGGCTTGGCGGCCGCCATCGGCTTTATAGGCATTGAGGCCGCAGCTTGATAGGCGCGCATCCAGTACCTCCAACACATTGCGGTCGTCGTCCACGATGAGCACGGATTGGGTCTGACTGTTTCCTTCCATTGAATTATTCACCGGGTGCCGAAATTTTCGTCTTTTTCTTCTGGATGTTTTGGTCGATGGCTTCCAGCGCCTTGATTTTCTCTTTAAGGGTTTGATTCTCGGCCGCAATCTTATTTAGCTGTAGCTGCAGCTTATCCGCGTGTTTGGCTTTTGCCTTTAATTTCTCGAGCGCTTCCTTTTCCTGCGGATCATCTGATAGCATATCTTGGGTGGTTTCTTTGTCAGTGGGCGAATCATCCGCAGGTGGAAGGTGTACGATGATCTGAGCCGGGGACGATGGCGCAAAGCGAACGATAAGGGGCTCAAAGAGAGCCAAATCCCACTGTGCATGTTCACCTTGAACCGAATTTACGAACGCATACCACTTGCGGGTGGCGATGGCATATTGATCTTTTGTGTCGGCCAGTATCAAGTTGCAGCATAGTTCACCCAAGCGTGCCCTGCGGCTGATTCGCTTGCTTGCGCTGGTGGTTGCCAGTGTCTTGAAGCCTACAAGTGCATTGTTGAAGTCACCTTGCTTAAAATCGGCTAGCGCAGTTGCCAACGCATCGTGATCCGACTCGAATCGCATGCGGCTAATTTGGTCTTCTAAATCCTGATAGAAAGACGCGCAGCCACTGAACATGCCGATGGCGATCAAGAATACCATCATTTGCCATAAAGGTAGGTTCCGGTGGGTGGTCATAGGCATTCCATTGTGGTTCATGCACGTATTCTATTCATTGGCCGACGTTTCTTTTTAATCACAGTCTGCCCATAATTCAAGAAAATTCAAAGCTTGCTATCTCAAACGGCAGCCGGGCCTTATCGCTCTGGTGCGCTGGGCAGGGTGAAACCAAAGGTGCTGCCTTTGCCTATCTTGCTGTTGGCCCAGACGCTTCCATGATGGGATTCGACGATATTTTTAACGATGCTCAATCCTAAGCCGACGCCTTCCAGACGTTCGCGTTCCCGTTGACCCCGGTAGTATTTATTGAATAAAAAGGCCATATCCTCGTCTAAGATTCCCGGCCCGTTGTCTTTAACGAAGAAAGAGAGCCGGTTTTTGGCCCGATGTTGGCGAACGCCGACGGTAATCAGGGAATCGGGATCAGAAAACTTAACGGCGTTGGACAGATAGTTCAACATGGCCTGCTGGAGCTGTTTACGGTCACCGACGATCTGAGGAAGCTGGGTGGGGACCTGGATCCGCATTTCAACTTGTTTGGCCTCGGCGGCCAATTTAATGCTATTGGCACACTCAGACACCAATGTGTGGGGGTCGATAGGTTCCAATTGCATGTTCAGTAGCCCGGGTTCCAGCCGAGACGCCTGCATCAAGTGGCTCAGTAGGTCACTGATGCGACTGATCTCCGATCCGGCAATTTCAAGAAATTTTTCCTGACGACGGTTAATTGGCCCCATTACCTCTTCACGAATCATGTTGACCGACTCACGGATGGATGTCAACGGCGTGCGGATTTCGTGGCTGAGCATAGAGATGAAGTCCGATCGCATGCGTTCTTCTTTGCGCAGTCGATGCGACATTTCATTGAAGGCATGCGCCAACTCGCCAAATTCATCCTGGCTTCGGACTTCAAGTGGTCTGCTGAGTCGATCCGAAGAGATCTGCCGGATACCATCCATTAGTTCCCGCAGGGGACGGACCATGGAATAGGCCAGATAAAAAATGCCCAGCAGCCCTACCAGGCTGGATATGGCAAGGCCGATGAGACCGTTTTTTGCGGAGAGCTGACCCTTGCGGTTCAAGTTACGGGTCGACTTTTCGATTTCCTGTTCGTTTCTGAGCCGTTCCACGGAAATTTGTTCGATCCAACCGTTGATGATCGATTCAGGGATCCAGAATGTTTCGACTGTCTGCGGGTTCTTGTCTTCTGAAGCGAGAAATGCAGAGACTTTCGATGCATTGGGATAGTTGGCATAATCATCGCTAATGTCCTGCCATAGATCAGAAATATCGTATCCCATGGGGGTTAATCGGGTCACTTGGGCCAGGTTTTCTTCAAAGTTCTGTTGCGCTTCGTTGTAGAAAGCCAAATAATCGACTTTTTTAAGTAGCAAATATTTTTGTTTGTTGGCCTCCATGCTTAGAAGGGTTTCGATCATTTTTTTCGTTCCAGAGGTAATGGCATAGTTTTTGGCTACGATCGATCCGGACAAACGGACCACCTGCTGCACGTTGATGTACAGCACCAGAATGGTGCCGTAGAAAATTGCGATAATGAGGAGAAACCATACCAGCAGTTTTCCAGTAATACCAAATCTGAGATTCATGATCGGCGGTTCTTTCCAAAACAGTGCGAATCATATTTTTACGAGTGTGTGTTCGTTAGCATAACTGATGGGAGCAAATTAATCTATGTCGAAAGTGGGCAAAATTGGGTATAAAGGGCGCAATTCTCGTAACTTCACCTTTCTAATGGCCTGTAGAAAATAGACATGCGGCCAACGAATATGTGTCGATACTCGTGGCACGACCATTGCGAAAATCAATTTTCACGCTTACTGCCAATATGAATTCCCAGCGGATATCAAATTCCATAAACCAACAAGAATGTAAGTGTCAGGAAAAGGGGCTATCGCTTAGAATGCACGTTGACTAACTGTGGCAGTCAGGCATGGTTGGTTCGCAAAGACCGTCGAGAAAACCGGCAACGATAAATTCAGTGATTGCCTGAATGTCATCCACTGCGAATTGCGGGACCGCCAGGTCGACAGGGGTATCAGAAACCATGGCTACCAGGCGTTCGTCGTCGAGGCAGACGGGATGCCGATGGCGCTGTGATCTGAAGATTTCAATTTTAGGTGCACGGTCGCTTTTAAACCCCTCCGCGATCAGAAGGTCGACATCATCGAAATAGGCAATCAAGTCGTCCAGGCACTCGCTTTGTACATCCTTGATCATGGCGATTTGACCCGGTGAGGCGATCATCACGCTGTCGGCGCCGGCCTGCCTGTGACGATAGCTGTCCTTGCCTTTGCGGTCCATGTCGAAGCCGCGATGGGCATGCTTGACAATGCCGACGCGATAGCCCCGGCGTTTCAACTCAGGAATCAGTTTTTCGATCAGCGTGGTCTTGCCGGACTCAGACTTGCCCACGATGGAGAGAACCGGTGGCAAAGCAGCCTCCCTTGGCCTTCAGATAGCGTGGAAAACCGGCACCGCGGTCGGGCGCCGGCGAAAATTAAGCCGAGCGAAGGTCAATGTCAAGACAATTTACCCCGATTGAACCGGCTTGGATAACCGCTTGTAGGACGGCTGTTTCATCCTTGGTCACGATCCATCCGGTCCAAGAGGATAGGTTTGACCAGGATATGGAAACGCGTTACAAATCGTTGCGCCAATCCACTTGATGCCGGCATGTCCTTGTGGCATCATTGTTCGGTTTCTGCTGAGGTGGCCGATCATACCCAATGTTCAAATTGCGGTGGTTGAAGATGACCTGCTGGTCAGGGATTTCGTGGTCGATACCCTTGAGTTCAGCATCAATCGCAAAATCCACACCTTTGACAGCGGTTTTGCGGCCTGGCAGTATGTCCGCTCATCCAACCCCGTTCACATTGTTTTTGCAGATATCCATGTGCCGGATATGAACGGTCTTGAGCTGGCTGAGCGGATCAAGGCGGATTTGCCTGAAATCATCTGCATCTTGGCCTCAAGCGATCCCGCGGACGAACCACTGGCCAAGACTGCCGGGGCCGACGCTTTCCTGCTCAAACCCTACGGTGTCAGTGACCTGTTCGCCTTGGTGCAAACCTTTGTTGTTGAGGAGAAGGCCCACTGAAACCGTTTGCCTTGCCATTATCCCCCGCATTCATGCAGCCCATGAATGCCCGTCACATTCGCTTCGGTTGCCATTGCCCCTTCACTTTTGCTGCTCCATATCCTGGGCTTCAGGCAGGTGGCTGCGACAGGCCAGGGCAAAATCTTCTGGGTAGTGACCGTTGATCCAGCGCAACTGGGCTTCACTGAATGC
>JASFFF010000019.1:0-18073 GCA_050124445.1 Desulfosarcina sp. | reverse complement strand
CGCAACTGCCGTACGGCAGTTATCAGCGGGCACTGCAATGGCTTCGAAAGTATTACTTTCCATTTATATTTTTCGCTCTGGGCGTGGCCTTGTTATGGCTAATCGGTTACCGGAATCTCGGTCGCACCGTACTGGTGAAAACGTGGTCTTCGGGGCTGGCGTACCTGGTCATCATGGTACTCTACCATTCCCTTACGGGGCGGTTAACCCGATGGCACAGGACAACCAAAGTAGACGATGAGCCGGCCCAGTTCTTGTACCGCTCCTTCAAGCGCGTACTCATGTATGCCATGGTTCTGGCGACCTTGCTCATCGTGCTGAATCTGTTCGGCTTGATGCAGCCCCTTGAGCAATTGATGTCCGTAACCGTTTTCAGCATTAGAGAAAAAGCCGTCACCTTGTGGGTCATCATCGAGGCGGTGCTGCTTCTGCTTGGTATTATCTTTGCTTCGCGTTTGCTTCAAGCCTATCTGGACTACAAGGTTTATCCGTCCATGGGAATCGATCCGGGATTGGGCTATGCCCTCAATACCTTCCTCAATTATGTATCCCTGGGCATAGGGTTGGTCGTATCGCTGAAAGTGGTGGGGCTGGATTTGCGCTTTTTGTTGGTCTTTGCCGGCGCCATCGGTATCGGGATCGGGTTGGGCCTTCAAAATATGGTGGCGAACATCATTAGCGGTTTCTCGCTGATATTCGGTGGAAAGGTGCGTAAAGGAGACTGGATCGAAGTGTCAGGAACCTTGGGCCAGGTCGTCGATATCTTAATGCAGACCACCAAGGTCCGCGATCGGGACAACATCGAATACCTGATTCCCAACGCTGAGTTCATCTCCGGTACGATCATCAATTACTCCCTGGCTTCGCCAATGATACGCATCGACATGCCCATTGGCGCCTCCTATGCCGCCGACCCCAGACAGGTGGAGCAGATCATGCTGGAGGCGGCAAAAAATGAGCCCGATGTATCCGATTACAAGCCCCCGAGCGTTCGCTTCATCGAGTATGGCGACAACTCGATCAATTTTGAGCTGCTGTTCTGGATTGACGTGCGGGCCACCCCCCGCCGCCGCGTGCGCAGCAACCTTTATTTTGCAATTTTCGAGGCCTTTAATGAGGCCGGAATCGAAATACCCTTTCCCCAGCGCGATCTGCACGTGCGCAGTATGGCATCTCCCGCGACTTAGCTTCAGATTTGGTCATATAACTGGGAATCGCTATCAGCGGACGAGGGGCACCCGAAATTTAACTGATCCACTTGTTAAGCTTGCGTTAGAATTGTGTTCCTTACCGATGATGTGACCGTGCCCGGTGGAGCCCCATTTTTCCAGCGCTCTGACAAGGGATTCGACAACCTCGTTGAGGTGAGCAAAGGTAACTGCCGCCGGTTCGCATCCTGTGACGGGTATTTTTTTGTTGATGAGCAATTTGATAGGATTGTCTGTTGGCGTAGAGTCATCTGCCCCAATGCAGCACAGGGATCAATCGCAATCATGTGGAGGAAATATGTAATGAATCGTAAACGGTCGCGTTCTATATTTCTGCTTTTCCTGTTCATGATTCCTATTGACTGTATTGCAGACGCCTTCGATGGATCGAAGCCACTGAAGGGTTTCGTTGGTAAAATTATTGAAATCAATCAGTTCAAAATTAGCTTGATTTCAGCTGGAAATTTGTGTTGGCTGGATAAAAAGCGTTCGCGAAATCAAAATTGAAAATGTTATGGTTCATGTTCCGCTTTCGTTCTAACTACCTGAATAGAAATGAATCTATTTATCTAAAAGAATCAGTGGCCAATCATATTGCTTATATGAAGATGGCCTTTCGTTCAGCCGGGAATTCGGCGCGGTCAGACCCAAATGGTGTTCGTCCAGAAGGCGGCGATGGGTACGCAATCAAGAAATTGATTTTCGAAAGGATGTATGAAGAAATCAACCCAAAGCTCGAATTGACTGCCGAGCAGCAATCCTACATCAATGATCGCATACAACCCAAAATAGAAGAGTTCAAAACCAAAGCGCACAAAAACGAAAGGCAGTATTATTTTTGGCGACGTTTGCAATCATTGCCGCCGCCCTCGTCCCCGTCTTTAGCGGCTTTATTACTCCGGACGCATTATACTTAAAGTGGCTGGTAGCCCTGCTTGGCGGAACGTCGGCGGTAATCGCTGGCCTGCTCAGTCTATTTAAATTCCAGGAGAATTGGATACGCTTTAGAAGCACTTACCAGGATCTAGATTCGAATGTGTCCCAATTTAGAATTGGTGCCGGCATCTATGGGGATAGGAGACAGGCCTTCGGCTTATTGGCCGATAATTGCGAGAGCATACTGAAGGCTGAAATCGGGCAGTGGGCGGAAACCATAAAAAAAGAGACAAGCGAAGATGATCAATGATATTCCGGGACAGGATTTGTCTATTGATTGCAATTAAAATTCAACCGGACTCGCCGATTCTTCTGTATTTTATTGTACCCACCCAATCGAACGTGCTGAATGGTCCAGGCTTCATCAACCTAACCAACCGCCATCATTAAAGGAGGGATGATATGCTTTTCATGGTAACCAACCGCAGGATTAGGAATGGCAGATACGATGACGAAGAAAAAGCCAATTTTGGATACGAGTACCAGTTCGCCTACGATGGAGGCCCACGGAGGCAGGATGGCTTTGCAAAAAGAGGAAAAAAAGGTTTTAAAACCGCCTTGCTGAACGAGCTGAACCGCCTGAGACGGGCCGGGACCAATACGCCGAAAGTCGGCATTTACCTGCACGGGTACAACAACGATTACCATGATGGCATCGATGAAATCGTTGATCTGGAGAAAAGCCTCGGCAAGGAGCTGGGGTACAACCCGGTCATCGTCGGATTCTCATGGCCGTCAACCGGCAGAACTGTTAATTATCTCAGTGACCGTGAAGAGGTCCGTGATTCGGTCGGTGCGTTTACACGCTTTTTGATCGACATCAATGATTTTGTAGGTGAGAACGCCCGGGACTGTTTTTCGACAACCTATTGTATTGCCCACTCCATGGGAAACTATCTTCTGAGAAAGGGGATGGAATATCTCTCAGATGAATTGGGCACCCCGATCGGACGCCTGCTATTCGCCGAAACAATAATGCTGGCACCCGATTTGGCTTCCCATGACATCGACCTGGATGGAAAAGGTCAATACATCGCCGATTTTTCGAGACGGGTGCATGTCTATTACTCAAAGCATGATCGCGCATTGAAAGCCTCCAGTGCGAAGCGGTTCGGCGCAGACCGGCTGGGGCGGCATGGTGCCGCGGACTATTCGAGCCTGGCTGACAACGTGGTCGTTGTCAATGCTGAAAAATATGCCAACGCTGCGGCAACGGCCGGATTGACCGATCGTTCTGGAGCTCAGGTTTCTGTCCATAGTTCACAACGCTACCACCCCAACATCCTCAATGATGTTGTTCAGGTGATGGCCAGTATCGACCGGGATCAAATCAGCGGACGCCAACCGGTGCAAGCTGGCCAAGATGAGGTCTTCCTGCATAACCACTATGCGCTGAAGTAATTATCGTTGGATAAGCGAGGGACCTATGGAAAGAGTATTGTTACTGCGCGTGGCAAGAGGATACTGCTCTGCACGCGGTGAGGTGGTGCGGCAGGTACAGTTGAACCTGAGGGCCGACGGCATCTCCATCGGTGTTCACAAATACCGGGTCGAGCAGCAGTGGGAGGATACCTTCGAATCGTTGGGAGCCTTCCCTGAAGTTCAGGAGATTCAGCTCCAACGCGTCAAGAAGTATTGGGATATCGCCGTACGTGACTCGGATCGATTCAAACTGGAAACGGAATTGGGCATTGCACTGGGTTTTAACATCGCCGGTCAAAACGGTGGAATCGATTTCAAACACGGAGAAGAAATACATTGGGAGATTGAGAGACGCTATTGAATTTCTATTGAATCTTAACTGAAAAAAACAATACCTTTCCGTGTATTCTTAAATATGGCTGATCGAGACCGCAAAAAATGGGACATTCGATATGCAAAGGACCTGGGAAGCGCCGAGCCATCCTCGATCCTGACCCAATATTGGCCCCTGGCATCAGTTGGGAAAGCGTTGGATATCGCCTGTGGAAACGGTAGAAATAGTGTCTTTCTGGCTGAAAGAGGCTTTGCCGTTGATGCAGTGGACATTTCAATTGTGGCAACCGACCAACTTGAGGGCAAACATCCCAATATCAACGTCATATGCGTAGATCTGGATACATGGGAGATTCCGCTGAATCGTTATCAACTGATCGTCAACATCCGGTTTCTCGATCGACGTTTGTTTCCATTGATTCGAGATGGGCTCAAATTCGGCGGTGTCGTTATTTTTGAATCCTTTCTGGACGGAGAAACGGACATCTATTGCCTCAAGCAGGAGGAACTGATCCGGGCCTTCGAGTCGCTCAATATTGTGTACTACAAAGAAAAAAAGATAGATCCTGCTGGCAAGTTCGACCGCATCGCATCGCTTGTTGCCAGAAAATAGGGCTCAGTGTTGGAGTAATTCGAATAAGCACACAGGAAAATGTAGAAATGCCTGCACCGATCCATCTTCACACATAAAAAAAGGGACCCCCTCAAACTTTCATCGGAATCCCATTTTTAAAGAAATATCGAAGTTTTAGACTGCTGTCACGTTAGCTGCCGCAGGACCTTTGGGGCCTTGCTCGATGTCAAAAGAAACCCGGTCGCCTTCGGCAAGAGATCTGAACCCGGTGGCGTTAATTGCCGAATGATGAACGAAAACATCCGGTCCATCTTCCTGCTCGATAAAACCAAAACCTTTGCTGTCATTGAACCACTTCACAATACCACTTGCCATGCTGATATTCTCCTAAAAAAGATAAAAAGTGTTTAAAACTCAAGGCACCATAATAGTAGTTAGGCAATCCCTAAGTAAAAGATAGGGCCGCCAACCCTGGCAGCCCGATTAATCAACAAATATTAACACATGATAATTGAATAGCAAGAAAATTGTCAAAATTAGTCAGATATTCACCGATTCTTGAATAGTTTTTCGAATGGTTTTATCATTTCATCATTCATCCGCTTATTCACTTCACTTCTGAATTTTGTTGATTTCGATAACAAAAGCATCAATGAATTGCGAATTCTAGATTTCCAATCTGCTTGTGGAAAATCAAATATCCCGTTAGATTTATATTTCATGTAATCAGCCCTGAATGGAAATCGTAGCCTTCCCCAAATTTCATCCCTGAAAATTTTTGTCCCAGCCACACCTAAAAAAGTAGGCGCACCAATGAACATGCTATTCGCATGCCGAATTATTCGATTTGAAAAACTTCCAATCATTTCATCTATTTGATATGAGTCACCGAATTCATCTGTAACAATATCTATTAAATTGGCTTGTTGAACTTCAAAATAGGCCTCAAATATCTGACGTAGATTAGGCAATTGGCTTAAAGGGCCGGCAATTATGAGGCCAATTTGTTTTCCTGATAAAGAAGGCACATGTCCTTTATAAAAGGAACGATCGAAAAATAGTTTCCATCTTGAAGATAAATATCTATCTATGATTGTTCCAGCAAATATAATGATATCTGCGTTAATGACCTTTTTTTCGAAAAAGTCAATATATCCGTCTTTACCTTGATAAGCACAATGATTTTCATAAGCACATTGAAGGCATCCGAGACAATATCCTTTAATGTCAATTTCGTTGATATTGATTGTATCGACGTCGTTGGCAAAAAATTTACAAAACCGGTCAATCATTTTACCCAAGTTGGTCTGTTTATCCGTCGAATCGGTAAGGAGTAAAATTGTTTTTCCTGCTATATCGGCTTTTTTTGATTGATCACCAGGTTGATACTGGAAATTCCGATATTGAATGGGCTGAAAACGAATTGGCGGTGAGCTTTTAGATTTTATTTCTTTAAAGAAATTTTCTGCGAATTTTTCAAATCGTTCTCTTTCTTCCGTTTTAATTAAATCGTACATGTCAGCTGAGTATGATCCAATGAATTTCATTCTTAAGTCATCGCAAATGGCCCGCATGTAATTGTGAGCGGTATGGTCGAAAAAATGTATTGAAGTAGTTATGACGGCTGTATATTTCTTGTAAAATGCTTTTTCGATTCCCTTTTCAAAGATCAGTTCGATAAAACGTTTATAATTGGCTGGTACGAGCAAGTAGTAAACGGGTGTCGCCCAGACAATGGCATCCGAATTCCGTATGTCATTTAAAATTGAATATAAGTTTTCATCGTTTTTGACAATTTTATTAATTTTCTGTGAAATATTATGAATAGTAAGATCATGCTGTGGAAATCTTTTTTTTAAATAGTAAATATATTGTAGGGTAACGCTATTATCGCCTTTAGGACTCCCGTTTAAAACGGAGATATTCATTCTTCCCTCTCATTTATTCGATGCGGTTTTAGTCGTATTATCCAACGAGGAACTGATTACCGATACAGTTCATGGTCCACCCCAAATTGATCCGCTAATAACTTTTCGTGCCGTCTATCGCAGCAAGGGGATGATTGAAGAACTTCGCAGCAAGCTGCGAGGAATCTTCGACCGTAAGAAAATCTGTCTATTTTTATGATTCGCTCGCTTACCCCGCCGCCCCGATGGGCGGGAGATCCGCTTCGCTTCGACAGGCGACGGCAAATGCGCTTGCTGTTGCGGTTCAAGCCGTCGTCATTTATGCATCGGCAGGTACGGTCTGGATAGGGCCGGTATTTTCAAAGAACTGGATCGTTGAGGCATCTCAATGCATGCAAATTATTAAAATAAATAGATATATTAATTTGTAGAGTGGAGCACACCCCCAATGTCACAATTTTCAAGGGTAACATGCAACGACCCACCCAATATCGCCCACGCAATTTACAGAACTTTAAACTGGTCTTGACCTCCGGTTTCTATACATTTAATCTTAATTTATAGCGACTGTTAATTCGACCCTTTCTTTTCAAGCCCACCGTGATCTTGGCGAAATCCTGAATCTGCTGCCTGAAGCTGAACGATCAGCTGATTCGGATTCATATCTCTGTTGTTTGAAGTTTGTACTTTGGTGTTTCTGTTTGATCCGAGCACGGGAAACCGTTTTGGGGACATAGATCACCTGCATTAAAATACTACTTCGGTTTTCTAAGATGCTTCCTACGAATAAATGAAAGTATTTGTGGCCGCTTCTACGCAATGAGGTTTACACAATTAAGTTTGAAAGGAGGAATTATGTCAATTATCGCCATTTCCAGGGGATCGTATAGCAGGGGTATAGAAATTGCAGAAAAAGTCGCCAAAAAGCTAAATTACCAATGTCTTGATCGAGATCTTTTGATTGAGGCCTCTAATGAGTTTGACATCCCGGAGGTTAAACTCATTCAAGCCCTTGAAGACCCACCTTCTTTTTTTGAGCGTTTTACTAAAATGAAAAAGATATACATCGATTATATTCAGGCAGCTTTAATAAATAATCTAAAATCTGACAATATCGTATACCATGGCCTGGCTGGTCATTTTTTTGTTAAAGATATACCTCATGTTCTCAAGGTCCGGATAATTGCCGACATGGAATATCGAATCAAGTTCGTAATGGAACGAGATAAGCTAACTAGAAACAAAGCAATTGAATTCTTGAAAAAAATCGACAATTCAAGAAGAGAATGGGGACAACATCTTTATAAGCTGAATATTGAAGACCCCATCCACTATGATATCGTTATTAATACTGAGATTATGTCATCAGAAGTGGCCGCGAATACTATTTGCGAAATGGTAACTTTGGAAAAATTTCAAACAACCCCTGCATCACAAAATAAAATGGACAATCTTGCTTCTTCTCTACAAAATAAAATTGACAAGCTTCCTCTGTCCCTTAAATCAACTGTGTCTCAAAAAGAACGCTAATCTTGATGGACCCGTAAAAAGTCGAAAAGCGGATGGTTTCGTAAGAAGTGCCGAGATCCCCCGCTACACACCAGACGGGACCAGAAGGCTTGCGGACAGCGATAGCGAGCTTACGAAAGCGAAAAGGAAATCGTTTTTTATCCTTACGGCGAAAATTTATGTGGTGGCATTGCGGTGATCACAGCAGAATGTAATTTTGCACATACTACTTATTTTATATAAGTATATTTTAAATAGTATTAGGATATTGTCAGATGCACTATTTCAGGATATTTTTAGCATAAATGCGCTCACCATACATGGATTCTAACGATATATCGACAGTTTTGTTATTGGCTTGATAAAAGCCACTGCTTGGTTGGTCTCAATATCGCAGCTGAATCCGGGCTTGATGGACGTTGATCTGTTGAACCTCATAGTGTGCTTTCCTCATGTGACGACGATTGATCGAAAAAGACACCACCGAGATCAATGCTGCAGGTATGTGACTGTTCAGCAAGGAATGACGAATGCCTCAGGCCCAGGCCAATCAAAACGAAAATGTTCAGTCGATCCTGATCGTCGACGACGACGAGATGATTTTGGAAATACTTTCCAAGGGATTCGAGATGTACGGCTTGGATGTGGTCATAGCTGATAACGGTCTTGATGGATGGGAACTTTTCAAGAAAAACCCAGTGAAAATCGTTCTAACCGACATCAGCATGCCAGGGTTAGATGGCATCGAGCTTTCTCGACGGATACGGAATGCGTCACCGAATACCACGATTGCTTTGATGACCGGCGGTGATGCTTACATTGCCGCAGAACTCTTGAATGACAGGACGGCCAAATATCTTTTCACGAAACCGTTTGCAATAAGCGATGTCTGCAAGTCTCTCATACCAGACAAGCAGAGCGCCTGATCAGGCATTTCGAAGCTGTCCACTAAATAGGATCCCGGTTCAATCTAATGAGTCAAATTAGGGACGTCTCTAATTATCTAACTATGCAATTTACCGATATCCTACGCTTTCTTTGAGACACATCCCCTTAATTTCCTTCGAGATTTATTCCCTATCAATAGGATTGTCTATCGACACCAACCCCTTGACACCAAAAAGAATCTTTGCGAATTTGTATCTGCATGTCCTTGACTTCCAGCACTACAATGCGGAGAAGCTGCATGGCACTGGCAAAAAAGGATATCGTAAATCAAATTCAGGATCGGCTTGGCTTTCAGAGAGACTGATCTGTCGAATTCACCGAAACCCTGCTGGAGCTAATCAAATCCAGTCTGTAGTCCGGTGACGATGTCCTGGTTTTCGGTTTCAGTAAATCTTGTGTACAGCAATAGAGGTAAAGGAAAGGCAGGCATCAGGTCACAGGCAGTAACATGGTGTTGCCGGCAAGACTGATTGCGACGTTAAATTGTTCTTGAAAACTGAGAGAAAGTTAACAGCAAATGAATTCTGTACCCCATAGGAGACAATACGCTCGGTACGCAGCCGTGTTCAGCACGAAATATACGGCAAAGGAAGGCAAGTTCCGAGACTTGACCAGGGATGTGGGAGCGGGTGGTGTTTTTATAAACACCAAAAGGCAAATCAAAAAAGGCAGACGTATAAATATCCAATTTCCTATATTCGCCTTTGAGAAAAAACTGAGCCTCTTGGGAACCGTTGTGCGCTGCGACCCCGATGGATTTGCTGTAATGTTCGATGAAGCGATTGATGTGGAAATTTTTAAAGACGGTCGGTTCCCTGGAAATACGAAGGAGAGTAAAAGATCAACCGCACGAATCGATAAACACAGCATTGATTGAAACCTACCAGGTTCATCTACCTGTCCATCGGCGTGGGACTTGATACCGAAAATAAAAAGGACATCTCTGATTGTCTAATCAGGTGATCAATTAACCGATATCCATGGCCTGCAGCGATGCTTTCATCTCTTCTGTCGTGCATCGCTGGTCATCAACAGCCATGCATAGCAACCCGACCAAATGCCGGTAGCAG
Source organism: Desulfosarcina sp. (assembly GCA_050124445.1). Classification (GTDB taxonomy): domain Bacteria; phylum Desulfobacterota; class Desulfobacteria; order Desulfobacterales; family Desulfosarcinaceae; genus Desulfosarcina. The sequence continues at coordinate 8,166 of JASFFF010000019.1, read as the reverse complement.
GTGAGCTACACGATCGCAAAATTTCTCATGGTCAATCGTATCCCGGAAAATGTCCTTGCGTTCAATCCCCTGGATGATCAGACAATTGCTTCTTTGAATCTGCCGTAGTCAGACCACTGCTGCTCAAACAAACACCTCTGTCAAAAAAGGGGGTCCGCTGACCATTTCGTTCGATTCCGATCAGTGTTAAGGTATTAAATTAAAGAATGTTTGAGGCACGTTTCTGAATATCTAATCATGTATCAATCAACTGAAAACCTTGGCTTGCGGCGATGGCTTCACCTCTTCTAACGGCATAACCGATTCCCGAAACCGTCATTTGCAGCTTGCGGGCAAGTTCAGTCTGGGAAAGCCCCAGCTCGGCGGTGCACCAGAAGCAGAATAAGCCCCGAGCATCGGCACGCTTTTTATGGCGGCCTTTATTGAATATGTCGGCCGTGTCGAGTTCATAAAGTTGGCCAACGCGTTGTGCAACCCGGACCATATCGTACCCTTGTTGCTTGAGTTCGTAATGCCGTTCATACCGTTCGTTGGCTTGAGAAAGGACCGCCATCACGAAATCTGAATCCCCGAGGATGCGTTCATCGCCTTTGATTCGATCCATTCCTTTTCGCCGCAGCTTTTTCACTTCCGCCCAACCACCCAGACTGCGAATCAACCCTCCGCCAACCAAGTCGGGACGACGTCCCATGGCAACACCGGCTCTCACATAATAGAGGTAAGCCTTGCGCGCTCTGACGGTTTTTTTCCCGAAGTAGCCAAGCACATAGTTGTCATCCTGCCAATCGCATTTACCTGCCCCCACCAACAATCGGTGTCCACTGAATGGATATTTGGCCAGCGCCTTAAGATCGTCAACCAGTCCGGCACGCAGGGGATTTAAATGAATGTAGCGCACCAGTTCAATAAGATAGGTATCTTCCTGGCAGATGATGGATTTATATCGGTTTTGAAACAATTGCCCGTGTCGCTTGTGCCTGCGGTTGAACCAGACCGCATGTCCGGTCAATAACCGCTGCATCAACCCCACCAGGCCATCCGGTCCCGACCGAAATAGAAAATGGGCATGGTTGGACATCAGCACCCATGCATAACAACACGTTTGCGTGCGCGGAACCAACTGAGATAGACGATCGACAAAATTCTCCTGGTCGATCGTATCCCGGAAAATGTCCTTGCGTTCAATCCCCCGGATGATCACATGGTTCAGGATACCGGGTGCGTCTAATCTGGCTAGGCGTGGCATGATATTCAGGATAGCAGTAGTTGACAGTTCAGACAAGTTTTTTAGTTTTTGAGAGACGTCCCCTATTTTTTATCATACTTGGCAATTTTCAACGATGTTCGAAAATAATCACAATGATACAAATCTTGCCAGAACAGCAGCTCACATGGTACCGTGGGGATTACCAAGACATATCGGGGTTATTTTTATAAAATACGATTACTAAGATCATCTCAATATATCTGGAATCTTTTGGTCAATGATCGACCACATATAATGGTGCTCCACATTTTTAAAAAACTCAAGACGGTCCATTTTTTCCTTTTAATATGCTGGTAGACCCAAAAAGTAGACATCTATTGAAATTGATATCATGAAAAAATTTTCCATCTATCAATACTATTAGCAGCTAAACAGTATTGTGAGTGGTAATGAATTTTGAGGTGAAAATAAAAGGTTTTAAATTTAAATAAAATCATAAACAGATCGGATACGTGCATGACTATTTTTATAGTATTAGTAATTGTAATGATCGTAAGTGCAGCTATTTGTTACTATGTTGCAAAAAATAAAAATCTTAACGTGCGTTATTGGGCTTTCGCAGGATGTTTGATAGGACCCTTTGCGATACCTTTTGTGTTTTTGGCAAATTCAAAGCACGAAAATGAACCAGATGGCCTTTAGATTTTTATTAATGAAATATCTAAGTTTTTAATTTTTATGAAAATTTAGTCTTAGTTCGTGTGCAAACAACCCGGCGCACTCTGACGCGAAAAACTGGCGTTTTTTCAAAGATCGAAGTTCAACAAACATTTGCCCTTCTTACGGCTATTGTGGGAGTTTTCGGCGCAGGTGACCGAGAGACGTCAGAAGGCACAAGATATTATGTCAGCAAATTCATTTGTAAATCTTGGCATACCTCCAACTCATAAATGGTGCGGGAAAAGACTGCATATCAAAGATGATCTCGATATAGTACAGGTTGATACATTATTATGATTGCGAAACAAAAAGGTTGTTGGATAATGAAGAACACCAACAACCAGCTCCGGCGCATACTTGAGTTAGCGGTCAAGGCATTCATCCTGGCTTCCGTTGCGGCGGTTATCCTGCCGGTGCCGCAATACGCGCGTAGCCTCAGCGATGGGGAGTATATTGTCTGGTTGGCACGGTTGATATGGGTGCTAACGCTGACCGTTGGTGTCCTTGCCGTGCTGCTGCTGGTTGGCTTTCTATTCAGAAGACTGCAAGATTAAAACGCGAAGAATCAGTTGATGAGATCACAAGTTTTTGTAATAGTCACAGAACCAACATGATCTTAATACATCGCAGGTTAACGTTTAGAATCAGACCTATGAAACTTTTATCAATTTATAAAACACATGATTTTTAAAATTTTTGGAGTAATTTTAATATTTGTCGGTATTATCCTTATTGCTAAATATCAACTTTATCTTGTTGGTCTGATTCTATTATTCTTTGGTTTTTACCTCGCAATGAAAATTGGAATGAAACCCCTATGATCCTCAGGATTATAATTTAGCAACTTTTATAGAACATTTCAGTTTGTATGATATTCTCCATTAATCATAACCCGGTTCAGAATTAGGATATTGGCAAAATGCATCCACCAAAACAAAACTGGAGGCGCCTAAAATGTGTTGTCGAGGGCTGCCGTTAAAATACACTTATTCATTGATCATAATCTTCCTTTCAATTACTGCTTGTACACATATTCTTCCCAGGGCTGATGAATCTGGTGCACCCCTAAAAGATTATTACCCAAGGGGGTATCGAATTATATAGCAGTGATATCCAGGAAAGTCCCATCGCAAGGCAGGATTATGAAATCGAATTGGGAATCAGCGCCGTGTACCAGTTTTGACTTCAAAGATTGTTAGAAAGGAATTAATTGTCAGCACGGAATGGCCGGATAGCCGTAAAGTTTTGTTCTACATGAATGGTTCATATATACCTAATGTAAAATAAAATTTTACCAAAAAGTGATGATTTGAAAGGGCTTAAGATAATGTTCTTTAGCCCTCCCTTTTCAATTTAGCAATCCTTTCAACATTTAATGACTTACCAGGGCAATAGACTTCAAAGTCATTATAGAGCGCTTCAGATTTTTCCAATCTTTTATAAACCGAATCATCGCAAAATTTCAAAGCTGCTATGTTTAAGGCTTCCAGTACGGCAACCACAGCAGCGGAGCTAGTAAAAATGGAGACACCTTCCGTGTCGACTTCGATTTGTAAGGCGGCAATATTTTGCATAGGGTTAAAGGCACTGTCCGTCAACAGGATAATAAGTGCGCCGCTTCGTTCAAAATGTTGAGCTATCCGAAGGGTATTTTTTGCATAGGGATGCCTAAAAATAGCAAACAGCAAATCATTTTTTCCCACATCGATCAATTGGTCTGGCTGGGAGGCAATTTGGGGTCCGATCAGGGAACAATCCGGTCGGATTCGGTTGATCATATTGTAAAAAAGATAGGCTAACGCGAAAGAACTTCTCTGACCGGTAATGTAGACAGTGCCTTGCGATTGGGCGATCGATCGCGCAGCCTCCCAAAACTGATCATGATCGATACGGGCATGGGTGTGTTCCAAATTCTGAGTGATCAATGAAAAGTTTTGCAGTAAAACGTCCTTTTCAGCGTCGTCTGTAAGTAGTTTCTTCTTCAAGTAGTAACGGATGGATAATGAATCTTGGCTGCCCGCTGCTTCCTTGCGCAGTTCATCGATAAAATCCGAAAATCTGTCGTAACCGAGTTTGGAAATGAATCGAACCACGGTGGGTTTGCTCACACCAGTGTTATTGCTGATGCTGGTGGTATTCTCAAACACCAAGTTCCAATAGTTACGTGAAAAATAGTCCGCGATTTTGGCTTCGCTGGGAGTCAGTTTGTCGAGGGCACGAATGCGTTCTATCAGCTCATTGTTATGCATAATGAAATTAATTGTTGAAATATTTTTTTTTATGAAATATTTGTTTCATAACAGCCTAATCTTTTCTATTCTATCTGTCAACCACTACATTATTCTTACTCAGCAGCATGTTGCTGGGAAATGGAGCCTTCCTATCATGAGCGAACAGGAACAGGCCTTCGATGATTGGCTAGTGAACCTGCGACGCGACTTCCATGCTCACCCGGAAGTATCTTTTAAAGAGAATCGAACTACCGAGAAAATCGGCGAGTTGCTGACGGAAATGGGTATTGAAGCACAGCGCTTCGAAAACCATACTGGCGTTGTTGCTTTGTTGGAAGGCAAATCAGAAGGGCCTACCATTGGCCTCCGAGCCGATATTGACGCGCTGCCAGTCCATGAGCTTAGGCAGATATCTTATCGCTCTCTCCACGATGGTTGTATGCATGCATGTGGACACGATGCCAACACGGCAATAATGCTTGGAGTGGCACGGAGGCTTGTGGAAAGCGGCACCATGCAGAATTGTCGCGGCAATGTGAAATTCATCTTTCAGCCTGCAGAAGAAAGGCTCTCTGGAGCAAATACGATGATAAATGCCGGTGTCCTTGAGAATCCCAAAATTGACTGCCTGCTCGCCGGCCATATGTCACCTGACCTACCTATTGGTCACATCGGGATCTTTAAGAAGATCGGCTATGCCTCATCTGACAGTTTTGTTATAACAATTGCCGGCAAGGGCACGCATGGGGCCCGACCAGAGGATGGCAATGATCCCATTGTTGCTGGTGCTGCACTTGTAACCTTGCTGCAATCCATAGTCAGTCGTAACGTGAAACCGACCCTCGCCGGTGTGATTACTGTGGGTATGTTTCAAGGTGGTGCGGCTGATAACGTGATCCCCGAATCAGTTAAGATGGCTGGCACGATTCGAGCGCTGGACGAAAATGTGCGCCAAACACTGATGCGTCGACTGCGTGAGGTTGTGGATGGCATCGCGATTACATACGGAGTGAATGGTTCGGTAAATATTCACGATGGCTCCCCCGTGCTGGTTGTGGACGAAGCGGTTTCCACCTTTGTATACGAGACAGCCCGCGAGGTGGAGGGCGTTAAAAATGTCAGTTATGTGCCCCCTATCATGGGGTCGGAGGATTTTGCTTTCTTTACCCGTTTGTGTCCGGCAACCATTATCCGGTTGGGTAGTTCCAATATATCCGCTGAGATCAACCATCCGCTTCATTCCCCCTATTTTGATATCGATGAGCGTGTATTAGGCATTGGTGTTGATATTTTTTTTGAGACCGTGAACCGTTACCTTAGCGATTCTGATTATTCCGCCAATTAGGATTATGGCATTTTGCGAAAGTGAAGTGACTGGGGAAAAAGTGCTTGACATTTTATTCAATGAATGAAAAATATGGAATGGTTGTTACAAAAATTAATTTTTTGTAATAAACAGTATCAAATCGCTTGCCCCCCACCAATACATGGATTTACGCCAAAGAGCCGGAAATTGCCAATGATTAGAATGCTTCTGAGAAATCTTTAGCGCTCAAACGTTCTCCTATAGATAGACTTTTAGAAAGTAAAGTCAGAATAATGTTAAAACCACTAATATGGAGGATCGGAAAATGAAAAATGCAGCGAGCTATCCGAGGATATTGATGGCAGTTTGCGTGATTTTTAGTTTCAGTGTTGTTTTGGCACCTCTTGCCTTTGCCGGAAAGTCCGATAACAGTATTGTTTGGGCTGCAAAAAAAGAAATCACGGCTGTTGATCCCTATTTCGATACATCCCGGGAGGTGCTGGTACTTTCGATGCACATCCATGACGGCTTGGTCTATTATGATCCAGGTAAGAATGAATACCACCCACTGTTGGCCACCAAAGTCACGTGGGTAGATAATACCACGCTGGAATTTGATCTTCGCCAGGGGGTGGTTTTCCATGATGGCTCAACTTTCGGTCCTGAAGATGTGGTCTACACAATCAATTTTATCGCCAATGAAGATAATGGCGTCTTGAATTATGGTGATATTAAATGGCTGGATCGTGCAGAAAAGGTTGATGCCGATACGGTTCGTATCTATTTAGATGAACCTTTTCCGGCAGCCTTGGCATATTTGTCGTTAACACTGCCGATTTTGCCCGAAAATCATTACGAAAAGGCAGCCGTTCAAGCCGGTGGCAAGCGCGCTTATGGTGCGGTTGAACCGATGGGTACGGGACCCTACAAAGTAACGTCTTTCGAACCTGGTAAACGTTTAGAGGCAGTTGCCAATCCCGATTACTTTACAGATAGTCCCAAGGGCACACCCGCGATCAAAAAGATGGTTTTCCGCACCATTGCAGATGATAGCACCCAGATTGCTGAGCTCATGACTGGAGGTATCGATTGGATATGGGGGATTGCCGAAGATCAGGCTAATGGATTGCGCGGTACCCCAAATTTAACTGTGACCAATGCACCGACCATGCGAATCAGCTACCTGACCTTCGATATCAAAGGGACTAGCGGCATGGATCATTTTACAAAGACTGCCGTACGCCAAGCTTTCGGACATGCCATAAACCGAGAGGCAATCGCTAAATCCTTTATGGGCCCCAATAGTGCGGTTACGAATGCGGCCTGCCATCCATCTCAATTCGGATGCGAAAGCGATGTGCCTGTTTATGATTATAATCCTCAAAAAGCAAAGGATCTCCTCACTCAGGCCGGCTATCCAAATGGATTTACTTTTGACATATACGGCTATCGTCAAAGAGAGGTAACGGAGGCCATCATCGGTGATCTTCACAAGGTAGGGCTGAAAGCCAAGCTTCGCTCCATGAAATATTCCGCCCTCCGCGACCTGATTCGCGAAGGAAAGGTAGGCGTAGCAAACATGACCTGGGGCTCGAGCTCCATTCCTGACATTTCCGCTATCACGAGTTATTTCTTTGGCGGCGGGCCTGACGACCCGGCAGGTGATGCAGATGTGACTGCAGCATTAAAAGAAGGGGATATGTCCACAGATCCTGCTGTGCGTGAAGCTGCTTATAGTCGAGCGCTCAAGAAAATCGCCAAGGAAGCTTACTGGATTCCATTATTCACCTATGCCAAGAACTACATCTTTTCCTCGGATCTTGAATTCAAACCCACCCCCGATGAATATCCGCGATTTTTCACTGCTCGCTGGAAATAGTGAGTGATATGCGGGCAGGCCCCAGTGGGTCTGCCCGCTATATTTACTTGGGCTGTAAAGGAGAGAGATAGTGATTGCATTTACGATCAAACGCTTGGGTCTGGCTCTATTGGTGGCGTTTGTTGTATCCGCCCTCAGTTTCAGTTTGATTTTCGTATCGGGTGACCCTGCGATCGCTATTGCCGGAGAAGGTGCTACTGAAGACGATATTCAGCTGATCCGCAAGACTTATGGATTTGATCGACCCTTCCTGGTGCAATACGGAAGCTGGGTCGGCCGCGCTGCCGTCGGTGACTTCGGCGACAGTTATTATTTCAACAAACCCGTGGTCGGTATTCTCTTCGAACGAATGAAAGTGACAGGGTTGCTGGCTATTTTCAGTATCGGCTTCGCTATTATCATGTCGATTTCCCTGGGAATTATTGCAGCTGTAAAGCAAAATACATTTTACGACCGGGTCACCCTCGGACTGGCAACCATTGGACAGGCTACGCCGAGTTTCTGGCTTGGTCTGATGCTTATCGTGGTCTTTTCGGTCAAATTGCGCCTGCTTCCCGTTTCCGGGTCCGAGAGTCTGCTACATTTCGTTTTACCCACAATCGTTTTGGGATATTACGCAACTCCATCCATGATGCGCCTAACCCGCGCTGGTATGATCGAAGCGCTAGAATCAGACTATATTCGTACTGCACGGTCCAAAGGGCTCCTACCGCATACGATACTTTTTAAACACGCGATTCGCAATGCAATATTGCCGGTAATCAGTGTTGCTGCTGTAGAATTCGGCTTTATTCTAGGCGGCTCCGTTGTCGTTGAAAGTGTC
>JASFFF010000018.1:0-18370 GCA_050124445.1 Desulfosarcina sp. | reverse complement strand
ATATCCATAACGATTGCTTGTACAGCAGTGATGGGTAGTTGCAATGATGATATATAACTATGATATTTGCATGAGGATTGACTTAATTTCGGATAAATCCTCATCCATTGTTGCAGGAATGTATTCTTTGACCTCGTTTACCTCGTCAGCAATAATTTCAAAATTTTCTTCTAACGATTCGAGTTTTTTCTCCAACACGATCAATGTTTCCTCTATTTCCGACTCCATTCCTCCTCCTCGTATATATATCAGTCATGCCCTCCCAGCGGATGTTAAATAGACGCTCGATCGATTCGCGACTCGACAATCATGAAAATGGACGAATCATCACAAAAATTCGATTAATTCGATGTTAAAAGTGAGTGCTTCCCCTGCCAGCGGGTGATTGGCATCAACCGTTACCGTTTGATCAGAAATTTTGGTGACGATTGCGTTGAGGTCATTTCCATAATTGTCTTTGACCAGGATACGACTGCCAACTTCAATTTCCTCATCTTTTTCGGATACAAGGTGCAAGGGAACTTTCGAGATCAGTTCTGGATTTTTTTTACCCATGGCTTGTTGGGGTTGTAAATGAACAGTTTTTTTCTGACCTTCTGTCATTCCGATCACGCTTTTTTCAAAACACTCGACGAGCTTGCCTTCTCCAATCGTCAATTCAAGCGGTTCTTCGTCGATAGTTGAAGCGATTTCGCTGCCATCATCAAAATTGCAGGTAAAATGAATACGAACTGTGTCTCCATCTTGTACCGTGCGCATGTATCCTCTTTTATATACTGACCCGCATTATAGAACGCTTAGGAATCAAAGATTATCAGTATCGAGAAAATGAAAAAACAATTAATCATTTATTGAGATATCAGTCTAATTATTGTGGTATTGGTTGTAGATTTTGTATTGGGTGGAATTTATCTTTCCTTTTTCCAAAGCGACTTTATCCTCAACTTCCACAGGTTCCGTAAACAGGTCGTATTCCAATGTTTTGACTATTCCGTGTGGCGTTATCATTAACGCCTGATTGTTGTCCTGCACGTCCAAATGAACGAATATTTGGCCGGTTTTGATGTTTTTACAAATTTCCATAAGGATTCTCATGCTTTCTTTCTTGTGTTTTAAACGTTTATTTTCACTATCATTGTTATCATGTGACCAGCTATTCTTGGTATGGCAGTAGTGTTATCTACGTATAGAGGCGATTGCCTACGATCGAAAGACGTTTCGACTTGTGAAAACCGACCCGTAACAACGTCGGCGTGTAGTCCTGACAATGCCTTCACACAGATTCCAGCCAATATTCAAGCCAGTTTGAAATCTCGGGGAAAAAGTGTGCCATTCCTTCAAGGACGCCTGCAGCATAATTGCCGTTCATATCTAAAAAATTTCCTTTCGCCATGTAAAGCCGATTTTCTAGTCCCATGCTTGTTAATCTGTCGAGCGCTGCTTTACGAACTTCAGTCGATGCATTCTTTACTAAAATTGCCGGCAAACCACTGGTCAGCGCGCTCAGATCATTGCCACTATCACCAGCGAATATGGTACTCAGCGAGTCAAATTTATTCTTTATCATCAAATATCTGATTGCTAATAGCTTGTTGGCGGTTTTAGGTAGGATGTCCAATATCCCCCGATGTTCGATATCGTCCCTGCTCCAAATCAAATTTGCCGAGATGCCGTGAGTGCCCAGAATAGCGGTAATTTTTTTTTTTAGCATTCCAGGATTTAGTGTGAGGCTTGTAAAATAACTCAACTTATTTTCTTCCTGGTTTTCCGGCGGCTGAAGATGAAAGTCTATGTTCTCCAACTTGCTCAAAAGCTGCTTGGCTTTATTTCGGTTGAATCCACAACAATCCTGACTTATTTTTTTTTGCCATTGGCGGCTTTCGATCCAGCGCCCTCCAACAATGTGGATAATCGTGGTGCCCACATTACCGATGACAAAATCGGGTTCGGGCAGATCAAAAGTATTTAACAACTCCTGGATCAAGCGCGTACAACGGCCACTGACATAGGCTAATCGCAATTTGGGATATGTCGCTAAATGAGCAAATAGGAACCGTGCCTGTGGAGATTCTTTCACACGACCGTTGGGAATCAACGTCCTGTCAAGATCGCTACAAAGAAGGATTTCATTCATAGATGATTAATTAAACCCTATATCTGCGATGAGGTTCAGGCTATTATAGTTTCCACCTTGAATATACAAAATTAATAATACACGAATTTTTTATGCCCCTGTATGGGTTGAACACCCTATATTGATTTCAATTTTCACTACAATGTCGGCAAACAGAGACAAAACCGGCACAGATTGTTGTGGATCTGATCAAAATGGATTATGGGTTGAAATCCGAAACGCTTCACCAATAAATGACATTGGCATCTGACATACGCCATATTTTTCGTTTGAATCAGTTCTTGCACCCATTTATTTATTCAATTGAATTTCATAGTATAATTAAATTATAGGTGTTGCTGTCCAAAACTAAATACCTGTGGGATAGGTGATCCTGTTTGATGTTCCGAGGTCGTAAAGGGATTGTGAGATGTCTCAAAGAAAAGCATTCATTGAAAACCTCAAATGTAAATTGGATGGGTGGAACGCCGAAATCGAGCGACTGCAGTCCAAAGCTGACAAGATAGAGGCCCCAAACCGAGCCCGCTATAGCGCCGCGATGCAAGATATCATTGGTAAAATCCAGAAATTAGAAAAAAATCTCATCATGATCGAAAATTCAACAACAGATGCGTGGTTAAATATTAAAAGTGGGTTGGAGATTCGCAAAAAGACTCTTGAGGAGCGGATAAAACACGCCAGAGATATATTTCCATAGAATGACGATACCGAGTTATACAAAAGTTCTGATTGTTGACCCGTCTTTGATTTTCCGACGGACCCTCATCGAATTGCTTCAAGATATAGTAGTTGATGTTAAATTTGAAGAAGCAGACACTTTCGACACTGCAAAGGATATCTTGAACTACGAACCCATGGATCTTGTGTTTCTCGACATCGCTCTTCCCGGAAACAACGGCATTGATCTGATCAAATCGATCAAAGAGATTCTTCCCAACACCATCATCGTGGTCATCACCAACAATGATGCGGCTGAATATAAAGAGGCCTCAAGGCTCCACGGCGCTGATTATTTTCTTTCCAAGGAACGTGCGATTGGACTTCGCCTGGTCGACGTCATTCACGCAGCAATTCCCAAGAAAAGCACTGCTCAAAGCTGATACGGCAGCCATCCTTAGCCTTGAGTTTGCCATAACCGACAGTCTCAGGTATAAAGGTTCATATTTTTCGTCTCCGTCGCGATCAGGAAAGACAAGTCGATCGCTTTGCTGCAGCGAATGGCACCATTTGACCGGAAAGGCCGGAAAATGGAAAATGTTCATAAAATTTTCATAGTCGAGGATCATCGGCTGTTTCGCGAGGGCCTAAAATCTATGCTTAGAGGCCGTGGCGATGTCGATATCGTAGGTGAGGCCAAGGATGGATTAGAAGCAATCAAGAAAATTCGCAAAGTCCGACCGGATTTGGTTTTGCTGGATTTAAGCATGCCAAAGATGGGAGGCATTTCGGTTTTGAAAGAGGTTAAACGGGAATCGGTCGACATCCGGATACTGGTGTTGACGATCCACGAGTCTGATCAGTATGTGCAAGAAGCTTTCGAAGCCGGTGCTGATGGCTATTGTATCAAGGATGCCAGCAGGCAGGAGTTAATGATAGCCGTGGACAGTGTACTGTCGGGTAAATCTTACATAAGCCCAGGGATATCCAATCAGGTCATGGTTGGATATTTGGCCGGGCGAAAGAAACTGAAGGATTGTTCACGCTGGGACACCGTTACCCAAAGGGAGCGTGAGGTATTAAAACTGCTTGCAGAGGGTAATAGCAACAAAAAAATCGGTGAATATCTTAATATCAGCGTTAAGACAGTAGAAAAGCATCGGGCCAATTTGATTGGCAAGCTCGATCTACACAACGTCGCCCAATTGACTGCCTATGCGATTGAAAAGGGCCTTGTTGAACCGAAAACATAGAAACGATATTCGACAGCATTTCAAACTGGCCAGCATCGACGGCTTATGATTCTTCAAAGAAACGGACTAATCAAAACCATATATAGGATATAATTTATAAAAATCTTTTTCTTAAATATTGCTGAATCGGAAGAAAAAGTAAATACGAGGTTTTTTTGTGTATATTTGGCCATACATGGTCTGGAAAAGCTATTTTTACGAAATCACTCATTCCCAAATAGTGACAACGTCGGCCAGAAGAGAGGCCCATGTCTGAGAAATCGCTACTCAACGGCTTTGATGTCCTTAATTTCCATGTCGAAGCCCCATATTTCAAGGCACTCTACAACGCTCCGGTTCCTGTCATCATTGCACGTGAAGACGGCCAGTTGCTCTTAATCAACCGCATTTTTAAAAGGGCCACTGGATTGTCATCCGATGAAATTCCGAAAATCGATGATTGGGTAAAGCACCTTCGAAGCGATCCTGACTTTTGCAGGGAGGTTCCTTTCACCGGAATCTTCGAACCGGAAAAAACATTAAAACCGATAAGTCTGTCGATGAAAACAAAAAATGAAGGGACACTGATGTGGGACTTATTTTTTGCCCCGCTGGGCCGGTTGCCGAATGGTCAACGAATGATCATTGGCATCGCATCGGATGTTACCGAAAAATTAAATTACCAAAGGTATTTGGAAGGCGCAAAAAATGGTTTGGAGAAGGAGGTATCAAAAAGAACCGAGGCCTTGAATACTACAATCGAGGCACTGGAAAGTGAAATATCCGAACGAAAGCGGATGGGTGAAGCGCTGACACAGTCTCAGGAACGGTTGAGAACCATGTCACGACGTACGCTTACAGTTTTGGAGGCAGATCGGCGGACCGTTTCTAAGGAGCTTCATGACAGCATCGGTGCCAGCCTTGCGGCGATCAAATTCAGCCTCGAAGAGAAAGAGATGAAAAGATCACAAAATGGCGGTCACTTAGATGATTCGTTAGAACAGGAAATTGCCTATCTGTTGTCAACCATCAAGGAGACCAAACAAATTTCAGCCAACCTGCGGCCCACGACCTTGGATGATTTGGGATTGATGGCGACGATCAAATGGTATCTACGTCAGTTTAAGCGGATGTATGGCACAATCCATGTCGATTATACTACCGATATCGAAGAGACGGATGTACCCGAGTCAATGAAAATTATTATCTATCGCATTATCCAAGAAGGCTTGAGCAATGCGGAGAAACATAGTGAGGCCAATTCGATCCGGCTACAAATCAAATTTATCAATGAAAAAAAAGCCATTGCATTGTTTATAGAAGACGACGGTCAGGGATTCGACGTCGAAGAGGTATTGTCACAAAAAGATCCTTTGGGTGGTTACGGCTTAATTGCCATGCGCGAGCGCTGTGAAATTTTTGGAGGATCATTTATCATTTCGTCTCAAGTCGGTAAGGGGACGAAGATAAAGGCCATTTTGCCGACATAACGGTCAATAAGGTAGGTGGAAATGTTTCTACTTCTAATTACTTCAAAAGTATATATTTCGAGATGACGGCAGATATTAAAAAAACCAGTAGAAAATAGAAAAATATGTTAATGGAAATGACAGATATTTTTTCGAAATCTCTTTTTCGTTGAATCTTTTCGATCAAATCGATTGTATCGACCCGGCCTTGTGGTTTATCCTTTTTCGTAAAGGCGAGAAAAGAAATAACAACAAGAAAACCGACGATGACAAAGGGCAGGAAAAACACACCCCCGACGCTTGGTCCGACAGGTCTGATCCATATTCCTCCTGCCCAAATAGCCAAAAACACCAATGAAAACAGCCAGTGAAAAACTATCTTGTAGCCGCTTCTCCTAAGTATCAATACAGACATCATGCTAGCAAGCACGGCGAAAAATATTGAGGATAGGAAATCATTGATAATCAATCGTGTAGTGACCTGTTAAGTTTTGGAAAAACCAGCTTTAATTATGTAGATTGAAATTTTATGCCTGGAGTTTTTGGAGCCTTTTGCGGGCTGCTTGTCGTACTTCCTTATCAGAATCCTTCTGAATCACATTTTTTAATAAGTCTTTATTCACCTCTTCCAAAACTGCTTTTTTCCTTACTTTGGGATCCGATCGTGCAATTTTAGGTAGAAATATATCTCGAAATTTCATTATCGTTTCACCTCCCTTCACTAAGTGAAAATGAATATACATATTTAGTATGATATCCGATTTTAGCGAACTTGCAATGGGGCCGGATGTGTATTTACCAAATTTATTAAGGGTATTTGAAAAATAAATACATACCAAACCCCATTTTCATATCATGCTAATTTGTTGTAAAATAATTATATTTGCCTTTCTTTTATTAAAGCGGTCCAGAACCAAGCAATAGGTGTCACACACAAATTCCTGATTTACATATAATGAATTGTCAAAGCCCATGGAAAATAGGAAAGTTGCTAAAAAAAGTGCCAAATTATTAATTTTTATTATCATTTTACATTTGACGATAGCACACTGTCTTTCATGTGCACAATCGGTCGATGACAAACTAAAAATCGAATACCAAAATCGGTCACTCAATATTGTTGCCAAGAATATCGATATAAAGCGTGTTCTTTTGGAACTGGGTAATGCAACTAAAATTTCGATTGTGTATCGTGCTGATTTGCAGAAAAAAGTTTCCATTGAAAAACATGGCATCCAAGTCAGTGAAGCACTAAAAGGGCTATTAAAGGGAATTAATCACATCGTTATTTATTCAGGTTTTGACCCTAATAAAGCCAAAATTGAAGAAGTCTATGTTTTAAACAGGGCCGAAAGGAGGAGACCAACAAGTGCCAGAGAAAAACAATTGGCAGCAAGGATAAAAACCTACCAGAGGCAAATTAATTCGTTGAAGCGCAGGTTATCGAAAATCGATGCAAACAGCCGACAAGGTAAGCGGTATTTGAGGAGCATCCAAAATTTGGAAAAAAGGATTCAGAGAACTGAAAGGAAAATCTATTAAATAAATATAAAAATTGTTATGAAAAAAGTAAGCAAAACAATTAACTTTTCCATCTTCATGCTAGGCCTGATTTATTGCGGCATGGTCAATGTTTTTTCAAATCCAAAATGGATTAAATGTTTTTGATTTTAATATTTTAACTCGGCACTATCTTTAGTACTACACATAAAATTTTCAGTCGATCAATCGAGAATAGATTCATTGAAAAGGCTGGGTGCAGAATCGATCATAAAAATTGAATCTACTGGCTTGACGCTTTTGCCAGATAACTTGATAATCATCTAAAAGGCACCTCCCAATCGCAAATAATTTCGCATTTCATTATAAAGGGTTAAGCCCATTCATAACCCTAAAACGCAGGAGGTGATGGCGTGGTGTTTTGTAAGCGTTCACAGGGCACCGCATCTGCTTTGTTACCGGCCACTTGAAGTATGACCAATACGTCTGCATGCCCGGCGCCGCACATTTGCGGCACTCTGTAAACGCCTACTGATCCGGCAGTTGCAGTTACTTGGGCATTTCGACCCCGTGAACGCGTACGGTGTTTTTGTTGACAGGAGCATTTTAATGGGAGTCACTATATTTAACAATATTTCAGATAGGATTTATTTTTGCCAATATTGTCAATAACAGCCCTCGATATTTCAATCTTAGTCATTTATGTATTTGGTAGCCGCCTGATATTTGGATGGTACATCGCTCGCAAACGCTGTCAAAACAGTTCGGAAGCCTATTTTCTGGGGGGACGCAATATTCATTGGCTTTTCGTCGGCCTTTCATTTTATGTATCAAACATGAGTGGCAGCACATTTGTAGGCTTGCCAGGTAGCGGCTACCTAAACGGTATTGCTGTCTATCACTACGAATGGTTGCCGGTCGTTATTCTGATTGTATTCGTTACCTTTGTTCTGCCTTTTTTTCTTGGTTCCAAAGTTTTCACTGCGCCACAGTTCCTCGAAAAGCGTTATAATCATCATGTCAAACTAATTTTTTCTGTTTTTCTTTTGCTTGCAAACATTTTTATCGACGCTGCTGCCGCATTGTACGCGGCTGCCATGATCATTCAGGTGCTTTTTCCACATATTCCTCTTTGGCAAACGATGACCGTAGCGTCTGTGATTGCGGGCGTATACATCACTTTTGGCGGGCTTGATGCCGTTGTGCTAAACGATACGATCCAGGCCCTGATGATCCTAATCGGAGGGACGGTGATCGCCGTTATCGCATGTGATCGAATTCCTTCCTGGCATGCATTTAAGCAGACGGTAACACCGCAAAGTTTGAGCCTGATTCAACCAGTTTCCGATCCAGTGCTTCCTTGGCCAGGCATTATCACAGGTGTTTTTATCGTGGGTCTTTATTTCTGGTGCACCAATCAATTCATTATTCAACGGGCGTTAGGCGCCCGTAGTCTCAATCACGCTCGTCAAGGATCCTTACTGGCCGGCCTGCTGAAACTTCCTAATCTGTTCATACTAATACTCCCGGGTGTCATGGCCAGGATGCTTTACCCCGACCTGGATAACCCAGATCTTGTCTTTCCTCTGCTAGCATTCAATTTACTACCCACTGGGTTTCGTGGGCTAATGCTGGCAGCTTTGGCTGCTGCCATTCTCTCGAGTCTGGAATCAATATTCAACTCGGCGGCAACGCTCTTCACCATGGACTTCGTTTTCCATTTTAGGCCGAATCTATCAGAATCCACTCTGGTGTTGACCGGAAGAGTGGCTACCCTTTTTTTCATGTTATTCTCAGTTCTCTGGGCGCCTCAAATTGCACGATTTCCATCATTGTGGCAATATCTTCAGTCAATCCTATCATATATCACACCGCCGGTTGTTGTTGTATTCTTCCTGGGGATTTTTTGGCGTCAAGGAACAGCAACAGCAGCGACGGTGACCTTGGCAACTGGTATCCCTCTTGGAGTATTGGGATGGGGCCTCAATGAAATCATAGCTATTTACCAAATCCAATTCCTCTATGGTTGTGGTTTGATGACTCTTGTTAGCATCTTGATATTTTTTGGTACAAGTTTCGTCTCGGAAAAACCAGCACGTGAGCAAGTTGTTTCATTAACATGGAATTATGACTTTTGGCGGTCCGAATCCAAACAATTACAAAAATTGCCCTGGTACCGTGACTACCGAATTCAATCTATGGGCTTACTGGCCGTGGCCTTGGTCATTGTTGCGGTTTGGTGGTAAGGAGGTTCTATGACAACATCCTTTGCTAAAATTGATAGACGACGGAAAATTGAAAGACGCAGGACCATTTTAACAATCCATTTTCCTGAACGGAGATCCGGAAGGGATAGAAGGACCATAACCGACCGCAGGGTCGATGTGCTTAACAGAAGGAAAAATGGCCAAGAGCGCAGGAAGGGCTTTAAATCTTATGGTCCCATTGGGGAATGAGATGCCTTTCCGCTTTTTTACCTTTGCTTTTTTCAATTATCCGCTGCCAGGTAAAACTAACTGGCCGAAGCAGCATTTATTTCTATCGAGAGTTCTATGCTACTGGATTATTTGAATGTATAGAACACCATCCATTCATCATAAATCAAAAGGAGTGGTGGAATGACGAATCAGAACCTCATCTCAAATCTGCTCACTCGTTCAGACCGCAAAGAATTTAGAGAATACATATCTCTACTACTTCACAAGGAGAATAAATTTTTTCTTCGCAACGAAATTTTATTAGTATTCCATGAATATTGCGATGCCCATAATAAAAAAGAACGCTTTCGTAGAAAATCCTCACTATTGTTATTTTTAAAACAAATCCAAGAGCTTTTTATCAGCGACGGCCATATCGTAGTCGTACATCGTCACGATATTGCTAAGTACCACTTCTACCTACTTCGCCCTGACGGCGCTTACATGGAGGCCATTGACAGTGCCCGCTATCTGGAATTAAAAGATTATCACGTCATGGAAAATGGTCGCCGACCTCCGTCCCTCAAGATCGACTTCATGCCCTTTTATGATTATGCCCCCTCAATTAAAAACCCCCGTAATATCGGCGATGGTATTCGATACCTGAACCGTTACTTATGCAGTCAAATTTTTACTGATCCGAACAAATGGCACGCCATACTTTTTGATTTCATTAAGTTGCATAAATACAAAGAAAAACAGCTTCTGGTTAACGGAACCTCGATTAAGGATTTTGAATCTTTTTTCAGCGCGCTTGAGGCAGTCTCGAAATGGCTACGGGAACAAAAACCGGAGATTCCTTACACAAAGGTGGCATCTCGATTGAAGCGGACCGGATTCGAAACTGGATGGGGCCATACCGTTGGGCGCATAACGGAAACCATGCAACTGCTCATTGATCTCATCAACGAGCCCGATGCCACATTGTTGGGTCAGTTCATCTGCCGAGTACCCATGCCCTTAATTGCAAACATCGCGGTGATATCGCCCCATGGATGGTTCGGGCAGTCCAATGTGTTGGGCAAGCCGGATACCGGCGGTCAGGTCATCTATATCCTGGATCAGGTCAGGGCGTTAGAAAGGCACCTGAAGGAAGAGATTAGGCTCACAGGTCTCGATGTCACCCCCAAAATTATCATTCTCACCCGTCTGATTCCCAACGCCGGGGATACGACCTGCGGTCAGCGCATGGAAAAAGTGTTTCAAACGGAAAACGTCTGGATACTTCGGGTGCCGTTCAAAGATTCTCAGGGCAACATGCTTCACGATTGGATCTCGCGTTTTAAGATCTGGCCCTACTTGGAAACCTTTGCCAATGATGCCGCCCAGGAACTACTCGGCGAATTTCGCCAGCGGCCCGATCTTATCATTGGCAACTATTCGGACGGCAATTTAGTAGCCACCTTGCTATCGGATAGGCTGAATGTGATCCACTGCACCATTGCCCACGCGTTGGAGAAAACAAAGTATTTGTTTTCCGATTTATATTGGCAACGAATGGAAAAGGACTACAACTTCTCCTTGCAGTTTACGGCCGATATGCTCTCCATGAACAAGGCTGATTTTATTATAACCAGCACCTACCAAGAAATATTCGGCACTGACGACACTATGGGGCAGTATGAATCCTATCAGTTTTTCACATTGCCCGATCTTTATCAGGTGGTCAACGGAATCAATCTCTACGCGCCTAAGTTTAATGTCATTCGTCCGGGTGTCGATGAAACCCTCTATTTTCCCTACAATAAAAAGGATAAACGGTTAGCGCAAAAGGCCAAGGCCTGGAAAAAGCGACTTTTTCATGACCAATCCGATGATATATTCGGTCGACTGGCCGATACCGCCAAACGTCCCATTTTCACCATGGCCCGTTTCGATCGAATTAAGAATATCACCGGTCTGATCGAAGCGTTTGGCATGAGTAAAACCTTGCAAAAGCACTGTAACCTCGTCTTTGCAGCAGGCACCACACGGGTTGAAAACTCTAAAGATAAAGAGGAGCAGGAAGAGATCCGTCGGGCCCATGCCTTAATCAAACACTACGATTTAGCCGACAAAGTACGTTGGCTGCCCAGTATCAATAAATTGGATACGGGCGTGGCCTATCGGATAATTGCCCAGAACCAGGGCATATTTGTGCAGCCCGCGTTGTTTGAAGCCTTTGGATTGACCATCATCGAGGCGATGGCCTCTGGATTGCCTACTTTTGGACCAAAATTTGGTGGCCCCCTCGAAATCATCGAGTATGGGGTTAGCGGGTTTCTGCTCAATACAAGCGAACCGGAACTAATCGCAGGAAGTTTAGAAAAATTTATCCTGGAATGCGAGCAGGATGCCAACTACTGGCATGAAATATCCAAAAACGGTGTACGCAGGGTGGAGGAGCACTTCACTTGGAAACAATATAGCGACACGCTGATATTTCTCACCCGGCTTTACGGCTTTTGGCGCTATTCCGTTGCCGGCAAAGGCCGGGTCAAATTGGATCGCTACTGTGACCTAATTTACCATTTCCTTTTTAAAAAACGAGCGGAAAAAATAGCTTAGATGACAAACCTTAATGGCCACCCTGTCTTTTTCGCATATTGAATCCATTAGAACCTGCTAATTTCCGGGTACGATTTGTGTCAGAATTCGATGGCTTTTTGCCTGCGATTTTTCAGCTCGCTCAATGCAGTCCTGGAATGTAGGCATAGGCTGGTGGCAAAATATGGTGCGTTTTTTTCGAATGACTATATGGTACGAGGACATATCCATACTGGCCGTGGTTTGCAGCTACAATTGGAAAAGGAGAGAAAAAACGATTGGCCAAGCAATGTAGGCTCTGGATATCCTACAATTAACGGTTTGACAATAATCATAGGTTTCTATCTAGTCGTATCTATAAAAAATAGTTGAAATTTTCATTTAGCAACTGGATATCGTAGTACGTGCCGACGCCTGGTCGATCTCGAGACTCAGATATATGCTATCTGTTATCAAGCCCGCCTGGAGGTACTATTTGGTATTTATAATGACCGGCGACTTTCGACCTTTTATTTCCTGGGTCAAGACATTCCCATTCGATACCAAGGAAAGCTGCCACCATGCGAACCGCAGAGTCTCTTGATATGCGGCGAGAGCAGCACGAAGACATCCCTTTGACCCAAAACAGATCATTTTGATTCCGGATCCCTATAACCCCATTCGCCCATATTTGGAAATTGTTAAGAAAGACATGATGCAAGTGGAGAAAATGGCAACTATGGTCAACATGGGAGGGGAGACCGTTGCAATAGCACGGATTTGGTAAAAAAAAGACAGTCGGGCCGTCCAATGTACGCCGTTTCAAGTGTCTTCACTTTGATTGAGCGTGTAACGACAGATTTGCTAAACCATGCTCGATGGGGCATGATGGAATCATTTGGACTGCTGCCCGACCACGATTTCAGCTTCGGCCCATGGTGGATTATTTGGATCGTTGTTTGTAAACCGGGTGCATGGGTCCCGATAGCAACCGCGATCATTATTGCACAAAATATGCGTTGGCCTTTTCAGGCGATGGTGGGAAATCAAAGCCGATTGACAGGCCAGCCTTCGTTGACGCAAGAGCAAGCATACGGATGGTTTTGATCCCAGATCAGCCATCCAAGGGAGGTTTTGTGATAGTCGTTATCGGCGAAATTCTCATCGATCTTTTTCCGGATTATCAACGCATCGGCGGCGCCCCTTTCAATTTCGCCTTTCACCTGAAAAAGTTGGGCTTTCCGGTACGCTTGTTCACCCGGGTCGGAGCAGACCGGCACGGGCAGCATATCCTCGATACCTTAGAAGCCAACGATTTTGATGTAACCGACGTGCAGGTCGACCCATCGCATCCCACGGGAACGGTTCTGGTGGACTTGGATGGGCATGGTGTGCCCCAATTTACCATCCGGCCCGAAGCGGCCTACGATTTTTTAGACCTTGGTGGCGATCGGATGATGGTATCGTTGGACGCGGACATGCTCTATTTTGGAACATTACTGCAGCGAACTGAATTCGGCTGCAGGCAAGTTTCAGAATTTCTCTCGCACAGCGGCGCCTCGACGCTGCGCTTTTGCGACATCAACATGCGCCCGCCCCATGTCAATATCCAGGCGGTGGGCCGATCACTTCGATTCACGGATCTGCTGAAGCTCAACGAAGATGAAAGGGATCTAATTCAGCGCCATTTTGAGGGCCCCACCGACATGGAAGCTTGGTTGCCTTGGCTGATGGAAACCTTCAATATCCGCACGGTGGCACTGACCCGCGGAAGTATGGGCAGCCGGGTTTACCATGAGGCGGAAGCCATCGAAGCCCCCCCCATTGAAGGTGTTTCTGTCGTCGACACAGTGGGCGCCGGTGATGGCTATGCCGCTTTTCTGGCCGCCGGATACCTGCGTCGGCTGCCCTGGGGGCAGACGCTGCGCCAGGCCACCCGTTTCGCCTCGCAAATCTGCAGCATACCCGGCGCCGTGCCCGATAGCGATCAATTTTATGACGAATACGATGACTTGAAGTGGGAGGGGGACTGACATGGCCATGAATAAGCCTTACATACAGCTGTTCAGCCTGCACGGTCTCATTCGATCGCGGAATCTGGAAATGGGGCGTGATGCGGATACAGGGGGGCAGGTAAAGTATGTCATGGAACTGGGCACCGCCTTGAGCAAGCGGGATGATATCGGTGGCGTGGACCTGTTTACCCGGCTGATTGCCGACAAAAGGGTCTCTTCGGATTACAGCCAACCCATTGAGGCCATCAACGACAAATTCCGCATCGTTCGTATCCAGTGCGGGGGACGTAAATATATTAGAAAGGAACTGCTGTGGCCCCACTTGGAAGAGTACGTCGATAAAACCATCAAGTTTATCAAACGCAATCAATCCATGCCCGATATTGTCCACGGCCACTACCCCGATGCCGGCTACGTGGCCATGCAGCTGGCAGATATTCTCGGATTGCCTTTCGTGTATACCGGCCACTCACTGGGTCGAGACAAGCTGGACCGGCTGTTGGCACAGGGCATGAGCCGGGGAGAGATAAACAAAAAATACAAGATTCATCACCGGATCGAAGTGGAGGAGCAGATCCTTGCCTTGGCGGACGTGGTGATTGCCAGTACCCGCCATGAAGTCAAAGAGCAATACGGGCGCTACCATAACAAAGATGTGCCCAAATTCCAGGTCATACCGCCAGGCATCGAAATCGATACCTTTTATCCCTTCTACCATGACATGTTCGATGATATGGAAACCGAGGAATACGCCCGCTATGCACAGGCCTCCATGCTCAAGGAATTGAACCGTTTCTTCATGAATCCGGAAAAGTCGCTTATCCTGGCCCTGAGTCGTCCGGACAAACGCAAGAACATTTCCGGGCTGGTAAAAGCGTACGGCGAGGATCTTGAGCTGCAAGCCATGGCCAACCTGGCCATTTTTGCAGGTTTACGCAAAGATATCGATGCCATGGCCGAGAACGAGCGCGAAGTCCTTACGCAAATGCTATTGGCCATGGACAAGTACGACCTGTACGGAAAGCTGGCCATTCCCAAAAAGCATGATTTTGAGTATGAAGTGCCGGCCCTGTACCGGATCGCGGCCGAAAAAGGGGGCGTATTCGTCAACCCGGCCCTAACCGAGCCGTTCGGACTGACTTTGCTGGAAGCATCGGCAACCGGTCTGCCTATCGTGGCCACCGACAAGGGCGGGCCCAATGACATCGTGCGCAATTGCCTCAATGGCATCTTGGTAGATGTTTCCCGGACGGATCAGATCAGTGCCGCACTCAGAAGAATTATCGCCGACAAGGATCAGTGGGAGCAATTTTCCAAAAATGGCATCATGAATGTGCGTACGTACTACACCTGGGAAAACCATACGCTGGAATACACGGCTGCCGTTTCAGCGCTTGGTGCCGATAGTCGACGATCGGCGTTGGCACCGGCCAAGCCCACGGTGGCCGTCGGACGCCGGCTGTTGCAATTGGACCGATTTCTGGTGACCGATATCGACAATACCTTGATCGGAAACGACAATCACCATTTGAGCGATCTCAGTCAAATTATTCAGACCCATCGTGATCAAATCGGTTTCGGCATTGCCACCGGGCGTACCATTGACTCGGCAATCGATATTCTTAACCAACATAAGATCCCCGACCCGGACGTGATGATTTGTTCGGTGGGTTGTGAAATCTACTATGGCCGCCGACACGAGCTCGGTAAAGGTTGGGCCAGCCACATTGCCAGTCAGTGGAACCGGGAGCGGATCGTTGAGCTGCTTGAAAAACTTCCATTTCTAGAGTATCAGGAGGCAGACACCCAACGGGCGTTTAAAGTCAGCTACTACATGAAACCGGGAAAGGATCGGCTCTCCATGATTCATGACCGCCTGTTGAATCATCGCTGCCGTTACAACCTGATTTACTCCCACGATCGGTACCTGGACATCCTGCCTTACCGAGCGTCCAAAGGCAAGGCCATACGCTACTTGAGCTATAAATGGGAAATCCCGCGCAAGAACTTTTTGGTTTGCGGCGATTCCGGCAACGATGAGGAAATGCTTCGTGGTGAGTCCCGCGCGGTGGTGGTGGCCAATTACAGCCACGAGCTAAACCGATTGAAAGGCGTGCGCAATATCCTTTTTGCCGATAGTGCCTGTGCCGGCGGAATCATCGAGGGACTGCGGCATTACGGCTTCATCAAGTAGCTTAATATGGGAGAGGTGAAATCGTTGAAGAACCAAGTGCAGCTAATTGTTTACCCGGACAGCCTGGGCGGTGATCTGGTCGAACTGCATTACGTATTGCGACGCTACCTTAGTCATGCCGTCGGTGGTGTGCATCTGCTGCCGTTTTACCCATCCTCTGCCGATCGTGGATTTGCACCGCTGACCTACGATGAAGTCGATCCGGTGTTCGGCACCTGGCGGGACGTCGAACTTATCGGCAGAGAATTCGATCTGGTCATCGATTTCATGGTCAACCATATCTCCAGGCAGTCTGTTTACTTCCAAGATTATTTCGAAAAGGGCTTGGATTCAGAATTTGCCGACATGTTTTTAAGCTTCAACAAGCTCAGTCCAAACGGTGAAATTGGTGACGCTGATCTGGCCAAGGTCTACACGCGCAAACCCCGTCCGCCTTATACCACTATCCAGCGTGCCGATGGTTCCAAGGAGAAGGTTTGGTGCACCTTCGACTACGAGCAGATCGACCTGGACTGGCAATCACCCAAAACCCACGAGGTGATGCGGCGGTACCTGATCAATTTGTCGCGGACAGCGGCCAAAATGATTCGTATGGATGCGTTCGCCTACTGTACAATCGAGCTTGGCACCAATTGCTTTTTCTTAGAACCGCAGGTCTGGCAACTGCTCGAGTGGCTGCAAGCGTACGTGTCGCCGT
Organism: Desulfosarcina sp.; assembly: GCA_050124445.1. GTDB lineage: Bacteria > Desulfobacterota > Desulfobacteria > Desulfobacterales > Desulfosarcinaceae > Desulfosarcina. The sequence goes on along the minus strand of JASFFF010000018.1, from coordinate 1,490 downwards.
TCGGCGTGGAGATTCTCCCCGAAGTCCACGAACACTATTGCTATCACCGCAAGATTTCCGACCACGGCTACTGGACCTATGATTTTTCGCTGCCCATGCTGGTGCTGCATACCTTGTATCATCGAACCAGCCATTCATTGAAACAATGGCTGGCCATCTGTCCCCGCAAGCAGGTCACCACCCTGGATACCCATGACGGCATCGGCGTGGTCGACGTGCAGGACCTCTTGTCACCGGAAGAGCTTCAGCAGACCCTTGAGGGACTGGATGAGAAAGGCGCCAACACCCGCAAGATCTTTTCCGGACACGAATACCAGAACCTGGACGTTTACCAGGTCAACTGCACCTATTACTCCGCACTGGAATGCAATGACGATTCGTACATCGCCGGCCGAGCCATACAATTTTTTACCCCGGGCATTCCCCAGGTCTACTACGTCGGCCTGTTGGCCGGCGAAAATGACATCGATCTGGTGCAGCAGACCAAAAATGGCCGCGACATCAACCGGCACAATTACAGCTTAGATGAAATTGCCGTTGAAATCGACAAACCGGTGGTCAAGCGTCTGCTGCGGTTAATGGAATTCAGAAATAACTATCCGGCCTTTGATGGTCGCTTTGCCATAGAGAATGCGCCCGATGATCAGATCAAGCTATCCTGGAAGCAAGACACCCACCAGGCGATCCTGCACATCGACCTTAACACCTACCTGACGCGAATCACATATTTTGATGAGAAGCAGGCGAGCATGGCCGATTTTGCGGCCTGATGGGTTGTTTTCAAACCGGGCACTTGGCACCCGACAGCAACTGCAGCCACTGACACTCGAACGAACTGTCGACTCCAATGGTTGTGGCGGAAAGCGTTCTCGCTTTACGTCTCTTTTGCGTTGGCTCCGCTGAGACGATTCGCCTCTTTCGACAGGTGGGAGCTCTTTTGTCCGATTGATCGGAGTCGTCAAAAAGCATGATCATTTTAATGTCACTGCCACCGCTGACTTCGGTTGCCGCTTCGGGATAGCGCTTATTAAAAACGTGGGTCATGGCGTGTTCTCCCGCACTATGGTAGGGACGAACGATTTGAATTGAGTTTCCTTATATGTGGATCGCTGTCGTCACCTTTATCCGCTATGATACGTTTTGGTCTTTTTTTGGGTACCCGCGACTTTTACGAGCTACCTTGATGGCATACAACGTTCTCCAGAAATCAAGCCAGACTCCTTGGTCCTTCCAGAGTTGTAATCGTCTCCAGCATTTTGGGGGACTTGGGCACCCATCAGACAAGTCTTGCCAGCGAGCGCCGGTAAGATTTTATTGGTCAATCGAGAACAGATTCATAAAAAAAAGGCTGGGTGCAGAATAGACCGCAAAAAGTTAATCTATTCGACCTCTTCAAAATTACGTATAGCTTGCCAAAATCGTAAAATACAAATGATGGTAATGTGTTACATGTATGGAATGGAAGTATGAAGCGATCGCCAAACAGAATG